>NZ_JAYGIG010000121.1:0-78128 GCF_034932105.1 Leptothoe sp. PORK10 BA2
AAACGACCGCTTGGTCAAACGATATCAACCACAGGCAACGGGGGGTTGACTGGCAGATGAAGGTCGATGATGCTCGCTGTAAGCTAGCCTCCGTTTACCCTAAAATTAAGCTTTGACACTGCACTAGTTGGCTAACACTGTTTGGTAATTGGTGATGGATAGCCTTAGCTCCATGGATACCCTCAACCCAACCGAAAGGTTTTCAAATCGGGTAGCTGACTATGTTAAATATCGGCCCGATTATCCTGCTTCGCTAATGGATTATCTGGTGGAATGCGTTGGCTTGAAGCCAGAACATGTGGTGGCGGATGTGGGGGCTGGTACAGGATTACTCACCCAGCTGTTTCTCAAGCAGGGAAACCGAGTATATGGGATTGAACCCAATCCTCCCATGCGGGCCGCCGCTGAAGATGGATTGCGAGCCTATGGCAACTTTGTGAGTGTGGCTGGCCAAGCGGAAGCAACCACGTTAGAAGCCACTTCCATCGATTGGATTGCGGCGGGTCAGGCATTTCATTGGTTTGACCAAGGGGCGGCCAGGCTAGAGTTTTCGCGCATTCTGAAACCGGGTGGTTGGGTGGCTCTGATTTGGAATAGTCGGCTGATGAGTGACCCCTTTCATCAGGCTTACGAGCATTTTTTGTTGGCCCATCTCCCTGATTATTCTAGGGTTAAGCAGCGACGACCCACCGCCGAAGAACTGGCGGTATTTTTTGCTCCTGCTGCCATGACTATTGCTGCCTTTGATCACCAGCAGGTGTTTGATTTTTCAGGCCTACGGGGACGGTTGCTGTCCTGTTCCTATGCGCCCAAAGAAGATGGGGCGAACTGTGGGACGAACTATGGGGTGATGATGGAGGAGTTGCGATCTCTCTTCGAGCGTTACAGTCACCAAGGCCAGCTAATCTTTCGCTATACCACCCACCTTTACTACGCCCAGCCATACCCCAACAGCAAAACGGAGTGAACCGGGGTCCACTCCGCTGACGAGATATCGCCTGGGATACTGACTGAGATTTTATGGTGTACGGCCCAGGGGATGGCGACAACTAGCTCATGGGCTTAAAGCGAATCTTCAAATAGTCATCTTCCATCTTGGCCCCGGCAGGCTGGAGGGCTGCTAAAGACTGGGGAAGCACCAAATTACGCCGATGGTTGCCAATGCGAATATTTAACTCATCGGCATTTTTACTCAGCTCCACCTGGCTTTTGGGAATACCGGGCAGATAAACCTCTAGGCTGTAATTGTTTTCTTCTTGCACCACCCGCAGGGTTGTTTCCTTGTAGTAAACCTGGGTGGGATCTTCGTCCCCATAAATAGTCTCCTTTAGACGCTCCAGGGCAGCCAGGCCACACATCTCCTCTGAGAATAGGGGGACTTCTTTTACCGGTAACGGACTAAAGTCATCGTGAATCTCTTTCCGATAAACTTCCTGGTTCTCTTTCCAGCGCTTAAAGAAGGGATCCGTCACCGCATCAGGAATAATCCGGTTGGCCACCACCATATCCGTACCGACGTTATAGAGACTGAGATAGGCATGGGCCCGGAGGGACTCCTTCAGGACCATTTTTTCAGGATTCGTCACCAGCCGGACAGACGTGGTCGTCGTATCTGTGAGGACTTTTTCCAACTCCACGAGCTGTTCATAAAACTCATAGGGAGCATCCATCACCTCATTCGTCGGCAATGAGAATCCTGCCACGGGTCGGAAAATGGGTTCCACCAAGGGACGGAGGGCGGCTGACACAGCTTGAAATGGCTTGTAGAGCTTGCGCATGTACCATCCAGCTACCTCCGGCAGGCTGAGTAACCGCAGGGCTGTCCCCGTGGGGGCAGAGTCGATGATTAGCACATCATACTCATTCTCGTCATAGTGGCGTTTCATCCGCACCAGACTAAAAATTTCATCCATCCCTGGCAAAATGGCCAGCTCTTCTGCTTCTACACCATCTAGCCCACGGGCTTGCAGCACCTGGGTGATATAGCGCTTCACCGCACCCCAGTTACCCTCTAACTCGCGCAGGGCATCTAGTTCCGCCCCCCAGAGATTGGGCTTGACTTCACGGGGATTGTGCTCCAGCTCCATATCAAAGCTATCAGCCAGGGAGTGAGCCGGATCGGTGCTCAATACTAGGGTTTTATAGCCCAGCTCAGCACAGCGTAATCCCGTCGCCGCTGCCACCGACGTCTTGCCAACGCCGCCCTTACCCGTCATCAGGAGTACGCGCATACCTACCTTAGAAACGTTACATTCTTTTACTGTAACGAGTTTTACACCATTGCGGCAGATGTCTTTGGTGTCGATACCCGGAAATGAGACCTACAGTTCGGTGGATGGTAGGTCGTAACCTAGGGTGAGCCTTAACCGAACTGATACGCCCACAATGTCGGGACACAACATCGTTGGGCCCGACATCTGGTGTCGATATCTGGCTCACTGCCAAGACTTTGACAATGTGTGGGTTAGACTTGCGGTGGCCAGGGAACTCTGAAACCGATAACGATGACTCCGATAGCGGTTGGACTCCATGGCCATGGAACGCACTGACAGGATGAGTCGTCCTCTAGGTACGGAGGAATTATTATGCTTAAAAAATTACTTTTTCTCAGCTCTGCCCTGTTGGTAGCTACGGCATCCACAGCTGTCCAAGCAGCAGAATGTGTCTATCAATGTGGGTCAGATGAAATTCAATTTACCCCTGGACAGGCGGTGATCTTAGAGGTGGTGAACCGTACGGGGGGACGGGTGAGCCTGGAACGGGTATTGGATTTTAACCCCTATGGCATGTGGCCGGATCAGGTGATTACCCTGGATGTTCAGGTGGGCATAGGGGATTTATCCCTGGTGTTTTGGGAGGCGGCCCGGCGCCCCATCGAAGTGCGGCTGCATCGGCCCAATGCCAACCGATTACAGATTGAGCTATTGCCCAGTGGTGCTGTCAATGACAGTGCGGTACACATTGTTAACGATGGACGCGTAGTGATTTACTAAACGTTATAGTACATTTGTTGTGCTTGCGATTGGTGGATTTAGGACGACCTTTTCTGGTTACAGGGTTTTGAATTTACGCCAATTGCTGCTCAGTAATGTCCATTTATCTACATCGTTGGTTGAGTTGCCATGGCAATTATTTCATCCAAGCAGCCGGAGCCTGATCAGGCTGGCGATCAACCGCAGCAACCGAAAAAAACACTGCCAAAACCGCCGACGCAAAAGCCAGCGGGCCAGAAAAACCAGCTTTTAGAAACGGAGGCTCGCCCCGATGAAGTGAGCCGGAATGATGAGGGTATCCGTCCCCAAAGCTTAGATGATTACATCGGTCAAAAGGCCCTCAAAGAGGTCTTAAACATTGCCATCAAAGCGGCTCAATCCCGTAAGGAGCCGCTGGATCATTTGCTGCTTTACGGGCCGCCTGGTTTGGGAAAAACCACCATGGCCCTAATTTTGGCCCATGAGATGAAGGTGGATTGCAAGATCACCACCGCTCCAGCCCTAGAGCGGCCCAGGGATATTGCGGGGCTACTGGTGAATGTCAAAGCAGGGGACATTCTCTTTATTGATGAAATTCATCGGTTGTCGCGAGTGACCGAGGAAATCCTGTATCCGGCTATGGAGGATTCTCGCCTGGATATCACTATTGGTAAGGGGCAGAGTGCCAGAACCCGCAGTATTCCTCTGCAGCCCTTTACCCTGGTGGGGGCCACCACTAAAGTCGGTGCCCTCACATCCCCCCTGCGGGACCGGTTTGGCTTGGTGCAGCGGCTGCGGTTCTATGAATTGGATGAGCTGACTAAGATTATTTTGCGCACGGCGGCGGTGCTTAAAACCGACGTGGAAGAACCTGGAGCGCTGGAAATTGCCCGTCGGTCTCGGGGCACGCCGCGCATTGCCAACCGTCTGCTGCGGCGGGTGCGGGACTATGTGCAGGTCAAGGCCTCTGGCCCCATTACTGAGCAGATTGCGGGGGAGGCGCTAGAACTGTTTAACGTGGACCCCTGTGGTTTGGATTGGACTGACCGGCGACTGCTGTCGGTGATGATTGAAAACTTTAATGGTGGCCCAGTGGGTCTGGACACAATGGCGGCGGCCACGGGGGAAGACTCCCAGACCATTGAGGAAGTGTATGAGCCCTATCTATTGCAAATTGGCTATTTGCAGCGTACCCCCAGGGGCCGCATTGCCACTCCAGCCGCATGGCGACATTTAGGATACGAAATGCCTGAACGACCTATGCTAGTTGCAAAGCCAGAGCCTGAGGACAATATTGATCAACTTTCTTGGATGTAAACTTTCTTGGATGTAAAGGACGTACAAGGTCTGTTCCACCCGATCTTCGCGCCCCAAGCACGGGGACGCAGTACGCTCGAAACATAGAAACCGCCTGTCTTCGAGATGATTCGCCCGGGGGAGAGGTAGTCATTCAAAAGTGAGCTAATGTTCAGCAACAAACCTGAAGCCGATTAATCAGTTCCAAACGGTGACGAAACAAACTGCTTCAAAAACTCTCGCTGCTGCTCCAATGTTCGAGACGGATTACTACTACGCATCGCTCCATACAACAGCTCTGATTTCACCGCTGAACAAACCGCCATCTCCTCAATAGGTGTAGCCAACAATCAATCTCGTACGGTAACGGATTTGCTAAGGAACTCGTCCCAGTCATTCACACCTGCACTGGCTGATAAATCACCATCATTTCTACTTGCCGATCCGTTAATCCGACCGGAATTTCGAGGTGCAGCATGCCATCCTGCCCCACACGCTGCCGTACTCTAATGCTTTCAATGTTGGATGACTCCGGACTGAGCACGATCCCTACTCCATTGGAACCACAGCTCATATCAGCCTAAACGGCTACGACTTAATCCCACTTTGGCTGACGGTTAACTGATAAAATCGGTGGGTTATAAATTGTGACGCGGTCTTGGGTGTAGAACTTCGTAGCTACGTATATATTGACAATTTGCAACCACAGCACGCTGCTTACATGGGCAGCGTTTCTGTTGGTTTCTTACCATTGCCTGGTGATGCGTCCCTGTGGGTTGAAATTTCCCCTGGTATTGAAATTAATCGCATTACGGATGTGGCTTTAAAGTCGGCGGTGGTTACTCCTGGGGTTCAGATCGTAGAGCGATTGTATGGCCTGCTCGAAATTCACTCCAGTAGCCAAGGTGAGGTGAAGGCAGCAGGATCTGCGATTTTGGATGTCCTGGGGGTGAAAATGCGCGATCGCTTAAAACCGCGCCTGGTATCTAGCCAGGTGATCCGCAACCTAGACCCCCACCATGTGCAGCTGATTAACCGTACCCGGCGGGGGAATATGATCTTGGCGGGGCAAACCCTCTACGTGATGGAGGTGGAGCCTGCAGCCTATGCCTCTTTAGCGGCGAACGAGGCCGAGAAGGCGGCCCTGATCAATATTCTGCAGATTTCGTCCATTGGTAGCTTTGGTCGACTTTACTTGGGTGGAGCAGAGCGGGATATTTTAGCGGCGGCGCGGGCGGTGGAGGACTGTTTGGCTAATGTGCCGGGGCGCGATCGCAACACCCTCCAACTCGAATAGACCCCTGCCTCAAACAGTCCCCGATAGCGAATAAAGATCACCATGGTGGCCCAGGAGCCAAGGGCTACTAAGTTCTCTTCAAGTCTCCCTGAAAGTTTCACCCAACGTTGACCGCCGCCGCAGCATATTTCAGGGCTTCTTCACGGTTCTCAAACAGGTGATTTGGCGGCAATAAACTCAATACCTTGAGACTTTCAAGCCGCTTTCGAGTCTGACCGGCTGCACCGACAATAAACACATGACGACCTTTTTCTAGGGCGTCCTTGATGGCATTTTCAATGGTGAGGGAGGCGGTGACTCCCATGTGGGGCACATCGGCCAAGTCAAAGACAATGGCATCGCAGTCTTTGATGGCATTATGTTGTCGGGTAATGGCCTTGGCCACGCCGAAGATCATGGGACCACTTAAGCGAAACAGCAAAATCCGATCCTTCGCACTGTTTAACCAGTGTTTTTCATTGGCATTCAGCAAAATGGTGTCATCGTCGTCGCTGATGGTCCTGACTGATTTCGACTGGAGGAGACTCATTCGCTCAATGGTGAGGATATTGGCAATGAAGACACCTACACCCACGGCGACGATCAGGTCTACTAAGACGGTGAGGATAATCACCAAATACATGATCATTGCGCCCTTAAGGGAAACCTGATGGGCGCGCTTCAAGAAACTCCAATCGATGATATCAATCCCGACCTTGAGGGCGATACCGGCTAGTACCGCCAGGGGAATGGTGGCAGCGAGGTTAGCGGCACCCAAAATGACGATTAGTAACAGGACCGCGCGGGTTAGGCCAGATAGGGCAGTTCTTCCTCCAGATTGGATGTTGACCACGGTTCCCATGGTGGCACCAGCACCTGCGATGCCACCAAATAGACCAGACATGATGTTGCCAATACCTTGGCCGATCAGTTCTTTATTAGAATCATGCTCTGTGCGGGTGAGGCTGTCGGCCACCATGGAGGTGAGGAGGGCATCGATGCAGCCCAACATGCCTAAGACAGCGGCATTGATGACCATGAGCTGGAACTGGGCTGGTTCGATGGTGGGTACCTGAATCGACGGAAACCCCATGGGAATTTCGCCGATGCGGCGGATGTCTATGTTGGGAAATAGGATGAGAGACAATAGGGTGCCGACGATCAGCGCAATTAACTGGGGCGGAATCACGCGCTTAAACCGGGCGGGCATGAACCAAATAATTGCGATGGTGATGCCCGCCAGCGCTGTTTCTGCTGGCTGGATGTTGCCCAACAGCTCAGGGATAGATTGCAGGGTGCCAATCACCCCTCCAGAGGGACTAGCCTGTCCTAAAAAGGGCCCTATTTGTAGGATGATGAGAATGATGCCGATGCCAGACATAAAGCCTGAAACCACGGTGTAGGGCATCATAGTGACATATTTTCCTAGCCTTAGGGTGCCAAAAATGATTTGAAACACTCCGGCCATCATCACGACGGTAAAGGCCATGGCCAGGCCATTGTCGGGGTCAGCTGCCGTGAGGTTGGCAATGATTGCCGTCATCACCACGGTCATGGGGCCAGTGGGTTCTGAAATGAGGGAGGGGGTACCGCCAAAGAGGGCGGCAAAAAAACCGACTAACACCGCTCCCCATAGACCGGCCACTGCTCCGGCACCGGAGGCGACACCGAAGGCTAGGGCCATGGGTAGGGCGATCACTGCAGCGGTAATCCCACCGAAGATGTCACCGCGTAGATTGCGAAAGTGGATTTGGTTGGTAAGTTGCACGGCTACACTATTTTGAAAACAGATTGGGCGTTGCTGATCTTCATCAGTAACAGGACGGACTTGGAGGCATCCGACTAGTGCTCTTGCTACGGTGGGGCAGCAAATTGGCTAAAAGCATACTTGCTGCTATAGATCTAGGTCTATGCGAAAATTTGACTGATAGATTTAAGTCTATATTAAAAAGGTCGAGGTTTAGATCTAACCCTGGATAAAAACTACTAAAACTATTGCAGGATTTGCATGCGGTACTTTTGTGCTGAGTAGATTATCCAAATTAGGCTTCAGACTCCGAAGCTCCCTTTTCCCAATACTGGGGTTAACTTAGACTCAAAGCCTCCACCATGTAGCCCAAGGTTCAAGAAAAGGGGTTTGGGGCATATTCGATGAGGTCAAACTCTTGATCTTCCATCTTGTAAATGATTAGACCAATAAATGATTAGACCAGCCTACTTATTGGGTCTGGTAATTACTTCTGGCAATCATTGTTTATGGGCTGACGTTGCAGATGATTGCCCCCGTCGTACTCAGTTCCGTAGATCGAAGCTCAGGGTGGTTATGTCTTTTGTTATATGGAAAATCTTCTTGAATCTTCTTTGTATTCTATGATGTAACCACTCAGCAACAGTTAGGGGTGCGATGTGAAGACTCTCTGAGGACTGGTTAGAACTTGAGGGAAATCTCTTATGGCTGCTAAAAAGGTGAGTTATGGGAGTTGTTTTATCTTGTTTAGGGAAGAAGAAAGTACTCCCCGACTACCTACTCTGTTAGTGGGTTAGCCTAATCGTTTATTGAGATAGAAGATCAGGGGTCCATTGATGGGACAGGGGAATTAATCCAAAAAAAGTAATGTGTGTTACTGTTAATGTGGGCTAAGTACAAACCGAAACTCGATTAGGTCTTGAGATTTCCGTTACAAATCTACATCACTTAGGCCTTTCAAAAGATTTGCAAGGGCGCTTAGTTATATGGATGCTTGCAAAGCTAGTGAGTAGAAAAAATACGGGTCTCAAAGTGAACAACATCTGATCAGTATTTTTTTCATATCAGGCAGGGTTTTTAAACTTTAGGGAAACTTTTCGGTTTCAAAGGAGCTTCTTGAGGGTCCGGTCTACGGTCCTGAGGGAAATTAATGGAATGGTAACCACAAAAAAAACGGCTTTAGTTTACTGCGAGAGTGAATTTGGCTTAGCGGATGGGAAAACTGCCGCAGGGCTCGTGAGGCATTCTGAAATCTATAGAATTGTTGGAGTGTTGGATAGCTCATTAGCTGGCAAGGATGCAGGGGAGGCATTGGGGGATAAAAAGAATGATATTCCCATTTTTGCCAATTTAGATGATGCTTTGAGTCATCTCCCAGTGTTGCCAAATTGTTATGTATATGGGAAAGCACCCTTAGATACCTACATCTCCATAGCGGAAAGATCTCTCATCTTAGAAGCAATGGAGAAGGGGATGGATATCATTAGTGGTCTGCATCAATTCTTTTCTGAAGATCCAGAGTTTTCCCATATGGCGGTGACCTGTGGTGTCCAAATTGAGGATGTTAGAAAACCGCCTAAATTGCAAGATTCCCATGTTTTTACGGGGCGCATAGCTACGGTAGATGTGCCTGTAATTGCTGTACTGGGTACCGATTGTGCTTGCGGGAAAATGACTACCGCAGTGGAGCTTAACAAAGCCTTAAACAATCTAGGCTTGAAATCCGTCATGGTTGCCACAGGGCAAACCAGCTTGATGCAGGGGGCCAAGTATGGCGTATCCATGGACGCACTGGTGGCCCAATTTGCCATCGGTGAAATAGAAAATTCTGTTGTTCAGGCTTTTGAACAGGAAAGTCCCGATATTATTTTAGTTGAAGGACAAAGTGCGGTAAGTCATCCTGCTTTCATGAGTTCCATTGGTATTTTGAAGGGTAGTTTACCCGATGGTGTGATTCTGCAACATCCGCCTGTGCGACGATTTCGATGTGATTTTCCTGGGTTGGCGATGCCCACGGTTGAAAGTGAAATTCAGCTGATTGAGACGGTTTCTTCGTCTCGGGTAATTGCGATCGCACTAAGCCACGAAAATCTACCAGACGAAGAAATTCCGATCATCATCCAGGATTACGAAGACCGTTTTCACTTACCCACAACGGATGTATTGCACTACGGGTGTGAAAAGCTGATTCAAGCCTTAAGCGCTCGCTTTCCCAGTCTGAATCAAAAAATTAATCCACCTGTGCCTTTAGAACCGTTGCCCGTATTGGCCATGGGGTAGGACACCATGTCGTGCCGTTGCTGATTGAGAGGATTTATTCAAATCGATGTATCCCAAGCTCAGCAACGGCCAATATCTGGATAGATATCGATGAACGCGTTCATGCCAAGAATAGAAATTTCCCTCGCTCAAATCCGGCACAACGCTGAAATCCTATCTGAACTCTATGGACGCCAAGGCATTTCCTTAATGGGCGTATCCAAGGCGACCCTAGGAGATCCATCAATCGCCAAGGCCATGATTCAAGGCGGCGTAAAATTTATTGCCGATTCTCGCCTGGAAAATATTCAAAAAATGAAAAATGCAGGCGTTGCGACCCAGTTTGTGCTGCTACGCACGGCATTGAGCCAGGCAGAAGCTGTGATTAACAATGTCGACATTAGTCTCAATACGGAACTTGAGACGGTGAGAGAGCTTGCCCATTATGCCAAGATACACGATACGGTCCATCAGATTATTCTCATGGTGGAGTTGGGCGATCTGCGCGAAGGCATATTGCCTCCTGACCTGCCTCAATTTATTCGCATAATTCTTGGCCTACGCCATATCAAACTCCTTGGCATCGGCTGTAACTTGGCCTGTTACGGTGGCATCAAGCCAGATAACCAAAAGATGCATGAGTTATCCAGCTTGGCTGACGCCATTGAAAAAGAATTTAAAATTAAGTTAGAAATAGTCTCGGGCGGTAACTCCGCTAACTATGAATGGTATGAATCGGCCCCACAGGTGGGAAGAGTTAACAATCTACGCTTGGGGGAATCGATTCTTTTAGGGTGTGAAACCATTAACCGAAAAGCCATTCCAGGCTTGCACACCAGCGCTTTCAATTTGATTGCCGAAGTCATTGAATCCAAATCAAAGCCATCTTTGCCCTATGGTGAGAGCTGTCAGACTGCCTTTGGCAATAGTCCCACCTTTATCGATCGCGGCATCCATCTCCGGGTGATTATCGCCTTGGGCAGGCAAGATATTCTATTATCTGGTTTAAGGCCCCATAAAAACCTGGAAATACTCGGGGCTAGTAGCGATCATGTTGTTCTCGACAGCGAGAATTATGATTTGCAGGTGGGTAGCGAGGTGACGTTCGATCTTGATTATGGTGGGTTGCTGTCGGCCATGACATCTCCGTTCATTAAAAAGCAATTTATCGGCTGTGCGTAGCTCCAGTCACCTGGCCGGAGCGAATGTGCTCAGCCACTGCAACCCCATGGATTTCAATGGTAACTAATTGCCCTTTGCTGGTAGAACTCCTTGAATGTCCGGTAGCCCGAACCATTGAAAGCAATGACGATGGTTATTACCTCGCTGATACTCAACCGAGACTGATAGCCTTTCAGCTGGCCACCCCACGGCAACCGGGGGATAGCTCGTTCACAGAGCCGCTCAAACTCGCGGTAGAAGTCGTCCACGTCGCAGAAGATTCGGGTCAGGTCGAGGCTCGCTAAACTCAAAGACATGGCTGAGGTGCTTAGAATTCAATACTTTGAGCGTCACCCTCAGCCTTTCTTTCTGCACTTTACTCGTTGTCGAACTCAGGTTGATCAGGGTATTCCTTTGTACAAAGTCCAATACTTGATTTATCAGAGGACTTCCTTATTGCTCCAAATGAGATTAGCAAGAGCTGGTCCCTAAGTAATGCTTTCGTCCATCGGAAGCAAGTAATTTTTCTCAAGTTTTTCTCTCACTTCACGTGTTAGGTAACAATCACTTTTCAGGCAATCATGAATGAGTGTGCTGGCGTTGTAATAATCTTTCAGTATAGTTTTTGTGTCTCCATTCAAAGACCATTCCTTTCCAATATTCCTATGCATAATTGATATCTCTCTTAATTTTTTAATCCACTCATATCCATTTTTGTCCCACCACTCAATTACCGGAATTTTGCTATCAATGAGCTGATTTCTCAACATGGATATACCCTGCTTAAGGCCTACCAGTTGAATCTTTTGAATACAAATTCCCATATTCCTTATTAAGATATTGTGGCTATTCTCTATTTCAGATGTACGTTCATCTATTTTAATCTTTTGTGATAGTGAGGGAATAAAATTAACGTTTTTCTGAAGCCAAATACTATGATCAAGAATCTTCATTAACATGCAGTCAAGCTCTAGATCAGAATGTTGTTTGTAGAGCTTACTAAGCTGATTCATTACGACTAGCTCAAAATAAACAATCTGGGCTGAAGATTTTAGCTCTGAACTGCTTATAAATTCTTGGTTAGAAAAAACCTTGTCTCTCAGCCAAGACATAAATAACTCTATTTCTTGATGGTCTTTTACTATGAAATCAATCTTGGCTTTAGCAGCCAAGAGCAGTTTATCTGCTTCCCTTGGAATGGAAACAGACATAAGAAATACTTCTCTCCATCTATGATCGTGAATATTATTTATAACCATTTTCAAATGTAAGTCTCTCTCCTCTAAATTTGAACTATTAGTAATTGAATTGGCTACGAAATACTCATGAAAAGTTCGATGTGAGAACGCGTATATTCCTCTTGTGACCTCCATTATGATTCCATGTTGAACTATGATTGCATTTAGAACAGCAGCAGCATCTATATCAATTTCTTCTGGATGACTTATAAATTTTGGAAGATTTTGAATATAGTCCTTTATTATACTTTCCACTAATCTTTTTTTAAATAAGCCTTCATCACGCTCAAATGTTTCAAGCGCTATTTTACTTAGCAAATCTTCTTTTCTCTTTTTAGAAAGTCCCTTATAGACTTCAGGCCTTTCTACATTTCTAGATTCGTCCCACTTTTGTAGCAAAACAAGTACTCCCTGCTCATATAATTCATAACGGCTATGAGGAAGATCTCCGGAGTTGAGGAAAGTAATGCATAGCAGTGTTAGAAGTAAAGGGTTCGAAGCTAATTCCCTTATCCCTTCCTCCTCGTTGATACGGTTAAAAAACTTCTCTATTTTTTGGTTCACTAGAGCTGCTTCTTCATCTATTTTTTTGTGAGCTTGAAACCAGTTCTTTGAAAATTGTCTAATCTGTTCATCTGAAAAATCACAGATTTCTGCTTCTGTAAAACCCTCAAACGTATATTTATTGGCCGCCACACGACAAGTAATCAAGAATCTATTGTTCTGAATATCAGAATCTAAAAGTTCTTTTATTTTTTGAGTAACCTTATCCACTTCTTTTTGACGAATTTCATCTAATCCATCTAGGAGAAATATGATTCTTGAATGAAGCAATAATCTATCTAGATCATCTTTAGTAACTTCATATTTAATAAGTTCTTCCTCAATATACTCTCTGAGAGTAAGGTTCTTGTGGTTATTTTGAAAATCTTTTAATGAAACAAAAACTGGAACATGTCCTGGTAAGAGTTTTGAACTATTTGCAAGAACAGCAATATGTTTAAGAAACGTCGTTTTTCCTGCACCTGGCTTGCCCAAAATCAATAATTTGTTGGAGATATTTAAGACATTAACGCCGTCAATTTTCGTGTCAGGTAATAGAGATAACTGCTTGTTTTTTTGGCCTTTTCTGTCTTTAATACTTTCAATAACGTCAGGCATTTCCATTTGAATCTTAGACAGAATTTTGTCTGTAATTTTAACTTGTGTGAAAATTTCCTGAACTTCTATAGGTTGGGTCATGTCGAGAATCTGCATGTAGCCACACTTCTTTTTAATCCAGCCAGAAATTTGATTTTGAGTATCTTCGGCTAATGCATCGACAGCATCTTTAACTCGTGTATTGGCTATAGCGCTATTTGGGTGCGCCATCTCATACATATCAAGGACTTTATAAAAAAGCTCCTTGGCCTTGCCTGGGCCTCGCCCTTCCCCTAAGCCGAACACCTTGTAAACCGTAGTCATTCGGTTACTGTACAAGCTTCTCGCTATGTTTAATTCCATAGCGACCTTCATATCAGTCCGATCTCGATCTACTAAACGTTCTACAAATGCAGCCTTAGCAAATGCATTGAGCCCTTTCTGATCGGCTAATTTTTCAAGATAATCGCGAGGAATAGAAGGCATGTTCATTATTAGGGACATCTTTTCCTTATATATCATTCGAAAAAAAAAGGAAACCTATTAGAGCCCTAAAAGGAAAACGTCACGATATGTCAAGCAATGTCATCAGCTTGTCCTTAGATTATTTATGTACTTTTTTTAGAACATATAATATGTCATCAGATATCCGGCTATGTCTCTCTATATCCCATGAACCAGGTCAGTATTGAATTTGTCATTCTAGTTCTAGGTGAGTTAAACCTGTTTCAACAAGAGCCTGATAACTCATCCGCATTTTTATTCCCAAATTGCACTAGAGGGAGAAACACATGTTAGGACTACTCCGAGTTACTGCTTTCCTTAATAACGGACATGTCGAGCAAGCCCACGTTTTTGAAGCACCATTCCATTTAATAGATTTTAATCGGATGGAAAATAGATATTTAGCTGAAAAATGTGTTGTAGAAAAGCCTCTTGCTGCAAAAGGAGAATACAGGGTCAAAATTGGCGGCTCATGGTGGAATGCTCAAAGCCACAATGGGTGTTTATTAGAAGTTGGTCAATCAGTTCATGTTATTGGGAGAAAAGGTTTAACCCTCTTGGTTAAACCAAGGCAATATGCTTATACATTTAGAGGGAAAACCTTCTCCTAAATCAGATCTAATTTGGAATTACATTTAAAGCACTGCTAAAAGCTTGGACTTTGTACAAAACTGGCGAAAGGGATGTGCTAGGAAAAGGTAATAGGCGATAAAGAGTACAAACACGCTCAGCTTATTGCCATGACTACTCCAGATCTTATCAATCAACTCGTTCAATTGCAGGCGCAGATTTACGCTAGTTTTAGCCAACGTTCAGACAGTGTGATGGATTTGTTGGATTTGCTCTGTGCCAATACCGGTGCTAATTCGGTTGTAGAGTTAAGTCTTAATCCGCTATTTCGTCGAGTTGGACTTTTAACAAAAACTTGTGGGCAGCCGTTTTTGTCTCTGCAGAGTACAGAGCGTATTGTCGTCTGACACACCTTTTTGTTAAAAGTCCAACAGCTCTGTTTCTCTCCAGTCACCTTGCCGAGACGGGAGGGAAATTTACTTGGCTAAATTATACTAACCCTACGGTCCACATTTGAGCACAACAGTCTCTGGAAACTGTTGCTGTAACTCAGTCAATGTTTCAGGGCTGGGGGCTTGACCAAAGGGATTACCCAAATCCTCGGGGGTGGGAATCGTGGCCAGGGCCGTTTGGTCAATATCCGTCACCACCACCACCTGGGAAATCTTGCGCTGGTTGGCCTGACTCTTTTGATACAGGTCACCGTAGGGTTGAACCACAGAGGACTGCCACTGGGCTGGGGGACAATAGCTCTGATCAATAATGACGGTCACTTCTGGTACCTGAACGGTATAGCGTAGCCCCAGGCCCAGGCCAGCAAATGCTAACCAGCCGAGGCCGAGGGTACTTAAGAGACGTTTTGTGGGATTGAGGGGGGCCATTACAGATTTACTTGGAATAAGTCCTTAAACAGGGTTTGCACATTTTCCGGGTTGCCTTGCTTCACTGTTGATTCTCTCAGACTGGCAATGGCTTGTAACTCTGACTCGTTGATGTCACCATAGGCAATGGGATAGAAGCGCACCTCACTGTAGGCCATGATGTCTTTAACATCTTGGAACAGGTGACCCGCGTTAACCGCCCCATCGCTGAGTAATAGTAGATAAAACCGACCGTTGGGGTCGCTGGCTCGTTTTTCCATCAGTTCAGCTAGGGCTACCATGACGCCGTCATACATGGCGGTGCCCCCATCGGCTAAGAGTTGGTCAATGGCCGCCAATAGCTTTTTCTGTTGTAATTCATCAAAGGGTGTGAGATCTAGTCGTCGCACTGGCTGGTCGGAAAAGGTGACTAGGCCCACCTGGTTGCCCTGGTTGATTTGCTGACTGGCAATGCGCAAACCGGCTTGAACTGCTTGGAGTGGCTCCCCTTCCATGGAGCCGCTGGTGTCGATCACCATTTCCAGATACACGGTGCGACCGCTATCTTTGTTGTTTTTCCAGCTGGACTGGGCAGCCAGTAGAGTTTCTCCATTGGGGATGGGGGGATGGGAGGCTTTGAGATAATCGGTTTCGATAAAGCCCTGGTTGTTGGCCAGCTTGACCATGGCAGGAGACTGGGCAAAGGTGGCGAATTTTTGCAGGGCAGCGGCGGTCTCGGGGGTATTCCAGTCAAAGCCCACTAGGGGGTTGTTGTGGGGGATGCCAAAGGGAATAAACTCAGTGTTTTCAAATCCGGAGACTTGCTTGAGGGCCAGGTAGTTTTGGTATTCTAAGGGGAATGCCTGGAGTTTAGTTTGGTCTCGGAGAAAGAGTTCTTGCAGCTCTAAGGTAGTGGGGGTGGTGATCAGCACCTGGGATTGAAACTGGTCAAAGACGGACTTGACTTGGGGGGTTTGTAGCTCAGGGATGGTGAGGGCTTTGCCGTCTTTTTGGTGTCCGGCGGCGCGCCAGTAGAGGGTGTAGAGCAGGTTTAATGCGGTGGAGCTTTTGTAGGGGTTGGGGTAGGCCACGCTGACCTGGCCCGCTGCGATCGCATTCAATAAACTGTCAAACGTCACCTCACCACCGCCCTGGAGCTGTTGATAAACATCACCGGGCACTACCCAGCCAGCGGTATTCGCCACTAAACGCTCAGCGACGGGGATGACGTTAATATCCTGGCTTTTGATCATGGACACCCATAGATCGTTGGAGGGACTGTAGCCTGTCGGTTGAACAGCCCCTGCCCCAATCAGACGGGCGGCGGTGCCGGAGTCGACTTTACGGATGCCCACCTGGATCACTTTACCGGAGCTGCTTTTTTCCTGTTGTTGGTTAAAGGCTTCGGCCACTTCCACCAGCCAGCGTTCATTTTGCCGGTCAATATTGGCCTTTTCCGAGGAACTGTAGATTTCTAAGTAAACTTGGTTGGCCTTGGGTGAGGCTCCGTAAAGGGGAAATTCCTCGATATTTGGCAGGGGGTCAACAATTTGGTCGACGGTGTAGCGGCTGGCGACTTCGTCGGAGACTAAATTGCTGACGACGTTGATTCTTGGCAATACATTTTTTGTGAGGGATTGTTGGGCGGTTTCTAGGGAGGTGACGGAGGATTGACAACCCACCATAAAACCCAGGCCCAGGGTAAAAACCAGCCCCAGGGCAACGCTGAGGAGATGACGATAGGTGCGGTTGGGAAGCAGTTTTTTGAACATTGATAGTGCTTAAAGAAACGATTACAGCGGGTGTCTGGTGTTAGGCAGTAGATGAATGCTCGATTGGCCCCAGATAGACGTTAGGTTTCTAAAATTTCTTTATTGGCGGCGATCAGGATTTCTAAGCGCTGGGGCAAGGGGGTGTCCCCCTGGGAGAGGCTGGCCAGGGCCACCTGGTCCTGGAGCTGCTGCAGCTGCCGGTAGGTTTGCTCCATGCGATCGCAACTTTGCTGCAGCCGCTGTTTGGCCATTTGCCGGTAGGCGGGGGTTTGAATCTGAGCCTGCACCTGAAGGCCATCCGCTACCTGCTGGGCTAGTTCCACCACGGTGTAGAGCGCTTCTAGCAGTTCGGCACGGAGGGTGGATTCGCGATCGCAAATGCCCATGGCAAAGGCTTGGGACTGCAATGCCCAAGTCTTAACCTGCTGCCAAGTTTTATCGCCATCGCGGGACACTTGGGCCTGGATTGCATCAATCCGCCGTTGAAAGCTAGCCGCATCCAGGAGATCCGTATCATCGTTTTCCCCCACCGGGGGTATCCCATAGCCCTTGATCCAGCTACCCACCATCACCGTGGCCACCGCTCCGCCCCCCACCCAGGTCACCGGTCGGTTCCCAGCCAAAGAAACTAACAGACCAAAGCCCAGGGCTGTGCCCAAGAGTAATCCATAGGTCTGAGGTTGACGTCCCAGGGTGGGCCAATTAATGGACATAGGGTTTACGCGCCTCCATGCGCTGCGGATCTAGGTAGACGACTCTAATATTTAGATGATTACCTTGGCCGATGCCACTTGCTCAATGGTAGTAGAAGGCGTTGCGTGACAGTTAAACCTCCTAGGAATATGTTTATTTCACCGTAAATTCCTGAATGATGTGCTTAGCTCGACTTTATCCATTAAGCTGCGTAGCAAAGTAAGTCAGACCAAGTGTTGAAAAGGTCTACTGGGACTTTAACCATCTCAGGTTCATGCATCGACATCTGAAAAGTCTTCAATTGCCAAAGTCGTTGTCTGACTAGGGCTAGTGCATCTGCGAATGTCGGGAGAGTCTTGTGGTACCAGATTGTTTTTGGCAGCGTAAACGGTTGTTGTTTTTGCAATTGGTCAGCCAGAGCGGTGACGATAGAGAATAGGGCAAGCAGCGCGGGAGTGGTTCGTAGAATGGCTTTATCAGTCCACTGTCGTTGGGTTTCAACGCCCAGATGAGCCCGAACTTCGGCAAAGGTCACTTCCACCTGCCAGCGCAGGCGAAACCACGTCGAGATTTGAATGGGCTCAGTGCTCACGTCAGTGCAAAGCAATGCTTGGGTTTCAAACCGCCGCTTAGGATCTTTAATCAAGACCCATCGAATGGGCACGGGAGGCCTGCCTGAGTGATACCAAACAGCGGTAGACGAAGCGATTTCCAAGGTGTAGTCACCGTGGCCATACCAGTCTTCCATGACCACGGTTTGCCAAGGGGTATAGGGATTATCGATGAGTGCTTTGAGGCCTGGTAATCGCGGCCCCACTTTGCGAGGACGTCCTAGGGTCCCCGGAGCCCGAGGGGGTGCGGGCTGATACAGTTGGGCATCTAAACGCAGTCGGGTGACCATATGTACTGGGGTGGGCAGCTTAACCAAGGCTGCCAAGAGTTCCAAGGTCGCAAAACTACTATCGGCAACCACCACAATCGCTCGGGTCGGTAGCCATCGACGAACCTGAGTGAGCATCTGTCTAGCCCAATCGGTTAATCGTTTATGCCGTCGTCCTTGTGCTTGATGGTAGCGTTCTGAAGGGGCTAAGACGGTCAAAAAGGGGAGTCCCCAAGTTCGCTGTGCCCAAGGAATCGGGACTAATAGCTGTAAACTCAACCAGCGCAGTCCACTGGCTTTGACCAAGTGGCTATCACTCGAACGGACGGGGTCTCGATAGATCCCTTTAGCCGCGATCTTCTGCCCCCGTCGGCGCTCTATCGTATCATCGAGTCCCATCACTAACCAGCCGGTGGGGGCAAACACTGCCAGGATATGGATTAACACGATACGACTGGCCGCAAGGCTTGACCATACCGCTCGATTGAGCACCCGATGATAGGTTTGAAAGTTGACTGCCTCACTCAAGCCCATCACTCTCAAAATTGCCGTTATCGTTCGTTTGCCCGGTGCTAAAATAGCCCCAAGCAACAGCACCTGAGCTGAGACCCAGACTCGATGAGAGAATAAAGGGGCGAATATGCCCAGCACACTCAGTATTTCCATTCGCAGCAAGTTGGTTCTGATAAACCTATTGTGCTTGCTGCTTTCCTCTTAATCCATATGTTTGGATAAAGTCGAGCTTAGAAGGATCATTCCCCAGCAGGAACTCACTATAGTCAGCCAGGGTATCAACTACGGAAACTATTGCGTCATAGGTACAATCGCAGTCAGGGGAGGCATGACGGAGGTTATGAATTATCTTCTCGGTTAAAAAACTACCCAAGAAAACAATCGACCATCCCTGGAGTGGAGAATTCTTAAACGATTGCAATCGCTATATTGCTAGTTCAAACCCAGCAGAATAATCTTTTTTATCGCAATCTGATGCAACCCTTCACCAGATTGCGACGCCCATAGCTTTTGTTATCTAATGTTTTCAGCGATTACCTCTGGTGTGAACTATGGGTGCAAAGCTATATTAGAAAATACAGTTGTTTCATTGGCGACGTTATCCTTGAAACCCAGGCCAGGGGATAAAATCTAGTTGCACTGCCATGGTCTGCAATGATAAAAAAGAACACTTCACCTACCGAGGTTTCCCAGGTGATAACAAAATAAAATAACAACAGCTATGGGCGCAAAGCTATCAATGCTTTGCCCTAAACCACCCCTAAACCACCAGAAAACACCGCATCTTCCTGATTAGGGATGCGAAATATACTTATTGCTCAGTATTTAGGCTTAGGTGCCTAAATTTGGACTATTTCAGCACCGTGTCCAAAATATCTCTAGCGGGTTGGGCGTTTTCTAGGGCTGCTTGGTAGTCGCTATAGATTCGCACCAATTTAGACAGGCCACTGACCCCGATTTTGAGCTGCTCTAGCTCATCCCCCGATAATAATTCTCCATCCAGCATTCGCACAATTAAGGGTTTAATATCCCCCACTTCCTGGCGTGACTTTTGCAACTTGTCCACCGATGTCATTAAGGTTTTGAGGGCGTTGAAGATGGTATCCAGGTTATCGGTGTCAACCGGTGTTTCAGTGGCTGGGGCAGCGGGGGGGGCGGGTGCAGGTGCTGTCTCAGCTGGGGCAGTTACCTTTTCCTCAAGCTGAACTTTGGGTTTACTTACATTGGCGGGAATATTGGTGGGAGCCATTAGTCTCTCGGTGAAGAACAGCCACTAGTGTAGGGTCTTTCCGTAAATATGGGTATGAATGTTACCAGATACGGCCAGTAAAACTTAATCAATGGTTTAGATGGTCATGGCTAACTCGAATCTGCATAGCCGTGCCCCAGGAGGCGACGGTCTTGGGATTGACCATCATCCCAAGGTGAGAGTCCGTTCTGGCGCAACTCCCCATCCCTAAACCTAGGTCAGTCGCCGGATACATTGGCCTGGAGTTCTGTCACGATTTTCTGACCTGAGGGGGTGTGGTTTAGATAGGCGATCGCTTCTTCCACATACCCATGTACACAGTTGCGATAAAAATCTGATAGCCCTGACTGCACATCGATCAGATGGCGATAGCCCAAGGTTTTATTGGTGCCATTTTGCTCAAACTCATAAAATAGGGCCGGTAGCTTTTGCAGATAGTTGCGATCGCTAAACTGCCCAATCAGATCCGCCGATCTGCCTAGGCTAGCCAACCCCTGGGGATCTGGCAAGCTACCCTGACGGACCGGAAACCGGGTCAGATCCACAATTTGCTGCACCGTCGTCATATCAATCAGGTGTTCATCCTGAAACTGTTCTTTGACATACTGCTTACCCCGATCCACATGGTAGTTACTTAAGGATGCATCGGTGGAGCCCAAGGGGAGAACCACGAAATTATTTCCCAACCCCGTCGTATGAAGTCCCTGTTCACAGTCATCCTCCTGACAGGCACCTTTGCAATAGCCAATGTCATGGCACAGCAAAGCCACCACCAAATGTAACCAATCTTCCGGCGTTACACTCCCAAACCCGTCACACACCTGTTTGGCCTGCAAAATTTCCTGCCCAACGGAGGTGACTAAAATCGTGTGCTCTAGGTCATGGTAGAGGGCATCGCTTTGGGCAATGGTATCGAGCACCCTGGGCGCGACGGCACCCAAAAAATCGACATGGTGAGGCTGACCCTGACCAAATACGGCTTGATAGGTTTCCTGTAAATAGCTAACAAAGGTTAGAACTAGCGTTTGCTTCGGGCTATACATTGGCGGATGGATTAAACCCCTAGTTGTAATCAAGCATCACCCTGGCAATCAAAATGGTACCTGGTTCTGGGGCAGAATATCTGCCTGTCACCTTTGAACTGTGTGGGTGCTTTACGGAATTTAGTTATGCCCACGGCCAGCAGCACCCAAAATAGATAGGTGGATCAAATATGTGGGTCAAATACGCAGATAAACCATGTTCAAGTAAAACCCGTTCCTGTCTCCTAAGTAAAATTACCGTTCTGGACGCGAACAGGGTTTATAACGCTATCATCGGCCAAAACACGGGTGGTTACATCCCTTTTTACACCCAAGAATGATTGCATTGCATCGTACATATGCAGGACGAGCATATCTACTAGACTTGTTCCTGGCATGGACTATCCAGGGTTTGGGGAATCTCTAATTTTGACTTTAACGAAGATGGCCGTCATGCCAATTCAAAAGCACAGGACGGGGGATGGAAAAGGTTATCTATCCCCCTATTTCCCGGGTCACTCTGCCTGATCATCCCAGAGGGCCGTTGTTTGGCGCAGACTGAGGAAATCTCCGTTTCCTAAAATCAGATGATCTAAGAGGGGAATGCCTAGGATGTTGGCCCCTTTGAGTAGCTGGCGAGTTAAGTCTAAGTCCGCCTGACTGGGTTGGAGTTCGCCTGAGGGATGGTTGTGGGCCACAATCACGCGGGTAGCGCCCTGTTTAATCACTTCCCGAAAAATCTCCCTTGGGTGGGCCAAGGTTTCGGTGGCTGTGCCGAGGGAAATGACTTTGGTGCCCAGGAGTCGATGCTTTACGTCAAGTAGTGCGATCGCAAATCTTTCCTGGGACTGCCACATTAAATCCTGGCCCAGGGCCGCTGCAGCGACGGCGGGATCATCCACCACTGTTCGATCGGTGGGGCGATTTTGTAAAACCCGTTTGCCCAGTTCCAAGGCGGCGATGATGGTGGCGGCCTTGGCCAGCTTAATGCCGGGAATCTGCATCAGTTCTTGGGGACTGACCGTTCTAAGGGCCTCTAGGGAAGACTGCCCGTCCTTGGCCAGCTCGTTCAAAATATATTGACCCAGGTTAACCGCCGATAGCTTATTGCCTCGGCTCACGCCAGTGCCTAGCAAAATGGCAATCAGTTCTGCCGGAGTCAAGCTCTTGGCTCCCCGAGCCATCAGTCGTTCCCGCGGGCGTTGCTCCGTGGGCATGTCCTTTACCCGCAGGTTATAGGGGCTGATCTGGTCTTCTTGGCTGCGATCGCAGGTGAGTGTCATTCGATGTAGGCTCAATGGCATAATGATTACCGCGCCGCTCTGGAGCGGCACCATCATGATTTAGTGAGCCCAACAGTCCGCCTAAGAGCGACCCCACTTACCCAAAATCAGAACAAGTCCACCTGAGCCCCCCTCTTCGTCTAGGCGCTATGTCAACCTTCCAGCCCACCCCCGCCAATATCCAAGACGTGCGCCAACGGTTATCCAAGTTCAGCAGTCTGGCGGTCCCCCCACAACTATCTCTGCCCCAGAAGCAGGAGCTGATGGAAGCGCTGCTGTGGTTTAGCGACCTAGCCGAATACGAAACCTTGGGCATTTGTACCGACACCCTAGCTGCGGGTAAGGCAGCCATGGAAGCCTATGTCCGCAAGTTGGCCCGGCCCATTAATCTGGAGCTGCCTGAGCGGGAAGGCGCAGTGTACATCAAGTTCAATACCCTTAAAGGAGCCTGGTATCTGGATGACTATGTCGGTCCTAACCGGGGGGTGCTCGTGTCATTCCACACCACCGAACCGGAATATGACCTAGTGAATGGCACCTATGGACCGTTTCCCCTGGACTTGTTTGATTAGTTTGGCTTAGTTCAAGCAGTTTGGCCTAGGTCGTCACTAACCCATGCTCTAGGGCAAATCGAACCAGCTCTGTCCGGCTGTTGGTACCGGTCTTCCCAAATAACCGGCTGACGTACTTTTCTACGTTCCGTACCGTCGTCCCCAGACGGCTAGCAATTTCCTTATTCATCAGACCTTCTGCCACCAAGTTCAGAACATCCTGTTCGCGGGGGGTGAGGTCAATGCGAATCGGTGACGTTTTTTGGGGGATGGTACCGCGCTGGGTGAGCAGGGCCTTAATCTCCTCAATTTGCCGGGCCATGGCGGCAATGTCGGGAACTGCACCCGTCTCAGGGGTACGGGCTGCCTGGCGTTCAATCAGATTCGTCACCATGGCCACCAACTCTTCGGGGTCAAAGGGTTTAGAGAGGTAGGCATCGCAGCCAGCGTTGTAGCCTTGGATGCGATCGCTCGTCATGCCGCGAGCCGTCAAGAAAATCACCGGCAATGACTTAAAGCGAGGGTTTTCCCGCACCTGCTTGAGAAACTCATAACCATTCACCTCAGGCATCATGATGTCTGAGATCAGCACATCTGGGGCTTCCTTTTGCAATAACTCCAGGCCTTCCTCCGCATTACTCGCAGTTCGCACCTGAAAATCACTGTCCTCTAAATAGGCTTGAACCGCCTCACGCAAGCCTGGTTCATCATCTACCAACAGGACTCGTTTAGCTGTCTCTGCCATGGCTTTTCCTTGGATTCTACTGGATTCTTATAGTTTCTAAGCTTAATCGGTATTGGTTGCAATGGGCAGGGGCAAGGATGAAAGGGAGGGGGGACGTGGGGCCGCCGGACAAGGTTAAAAAATATACATATTTACTCGTAGGCCATTGAGGCAATTGATACTATTTTGATTCTTTCAAGCTACGATGATTAAGAATCATCTAAACTCCTACCGGAATACCGGGGTTTGTGAGATGCTTAGCTGGAATGGTCTCAGCGTAAGGCTTTAATCCAGTCGTTTTGATGTAAGGAAACAATCAGGAAATTCCGTTATGGCTCTTCAACTAGGCGATCAAGTCCCAGACTTTACCCAGAAATCTTCAGCTGGGGATATCAATTTTTATGAGTGGGCTGGCGATAGCTGGGTCG
The DNA here is from genome assembly GCF_034932105.1 of Leptothoe sp. PORK10 BA2. Classification (NCBI taxonomy): domain Bacteria; kingdom Bacillati; phylum Cyanobacteriota; class Cyanophyceae; order Nodosilineales; family Cymatolegaceae; genus Leptothoe; species Leptothoe sp. PORK10 BA2. The sequence goes on from NZ_JAYGIG010000121.1 coordinate 24,139, forward strand.
TTCTTTTCTCCCACCCTGCTGACTACACTCCCGTTTGCACCACTGAGCTGGGCACCGTGGCTAAGTACCGGGCTGAATTCGACAAGCGCAATGTAAAGACTATTGCCCTCAGCGTTGATGGTGTGGAATCTCACCAAGGCTGGATCGGTGATATCAACGAAACTCAAGGCACCTCCGTTGACTACCCCATTCTGGCGGATGAAGACAAGACGGTCTCCCAGTTATATGGGATGATCCACCCCAATTCCAGTACGGGTAATACGCTGACCGTACGGTCCGTGTTCGTGATCGATCCCAATAAGAAGCTACGTCTAACCATTACCTATCCGGCGAGTACTGGTCGTAACTTTGATGAAATTCTGCGAGTAATTGATTCCCTGCAGTTGACCGACTATCACAAGGTGGCCACACCTGCTAACTGGCAGGATGGCGGTGACTGTGTTGTGGTGCCTTCCATCTCTACCGAAGATGCTAAGCAGCAGTTCCCCAAAGGGATTACCGAAGTGAAGCCCTATCTACGCATGACTCCTCAGCCGAATAAGTAGGCCGAATAAGTAGTCTGAAGTCATTAGCCTGAATTATTGCTGTCCTACGGGTTGGTTAGGGTAATGACCCGTAGGACAGTGAACCAGGTCTGTTAAAACGAAAAGGATGTCTCCATGGGGCATCCTTTTCGTTTTTTAGGAAGGATTTGTTTTTTCCCTGCCTCTACCTCGTCCCATAGTCCATTCCCCATTACGATAAAAAGACTGCATACGCAACGTTTACTGAATGAAGACTTCTATGGATATCAAGCAAGGTTTTGTTGGCTCCGTTGGCAATACCCCGCTGATTCGGTTGAATAGTTTTTCCGATGAAACCGGCTGCGAAATCCTAGGTAAGGCGGAATTTCTTAACCCCGGTGGCTCGGTTAAAGATCGAGCTGCTTTGTTCATCATCGAAGATGCCGAGAAAAAAGGACTGCTGAAGCCCGGTGGCACCGTGGTGGAAGGCACCGCTGGGAATACGGGCATTGGTCTCACCCACATCTGTAACGCTAAGGGCTACCGGTGTGTCATTGTCATTCCAGAAACCCAGTCTAAGGAAAAAATTGATCTGCTCCGTACCCTAGGGGCCGATGTGCGGACCGTACCGGCGGTGCCCTATCGGGACCCCAATAACTATGTCAAAGTATCAGGTCGGTTAGCGGATGAGCTAGAGAATGCCATTTGGGCCAATCAGTTTGAAAATTTGGCCAATCGCGAGGCCCACTATGCCACCACCGGCCCAGAAATTTGGCAGCAGACTAACGGTACCGTCAATGCTTGGGTGGCCGCCACGGGCACCGGCGGCACCTATGCCGGTACCGCCATGTTCCTCAAGGAGCAGAATCCCGACATTCACTGTGTGGTGGCGGACCCTATGGGCAGTGGTCTCTATAGCTATGTCAAAACCGGTGAAATCAAGACCGAAGGCGATTCCATTACCGAGGGTATTGGTAACGGTCGGGTCACGGGCAACATGGCAGGAGCCCCGGCCGATGATGCCATTCGCATCGATGATCCTGAAGCCCTACGGGTGGTTTACCAGCTCCTCTATAAAGACGGCTTGTTTATGGGAGGATCCGTCGGAATCAATGTGGGAGCGGCCGTTGCCCTGGCCAAGCAAATGGGACCGGGCCACACCATTGTGACCGTGCTCTGTGATAGTGGTTCCCGCTACCAGTCAAAGCTGTTTGATCGCCCATGGCTAGAAGCTAAAGGCCTATGGTCCGATCAGCTACTGCCGCCTAGCTAGGATGGTGGACTAGAGAACGCTGTTAGCGAAAATTATCCGGATTTAAGGGTTGACCTGATTGATCCAGATAGAGCCCAGTACCCCCATCAGAGGGATCTAAATAGGGTTTTAGATAAATGGCGTTAGTGGTGGGGCGGGTCGAACGGCCACCCAAAATTTCTTCCACAGCGCCAAAAATTTCACTGTTTACATTTCCTGCACCCAATAGACCCGAGTCTGATAGGTCCGTATCGGGCCATCTAGTGCCACCGACCAAGGTATTCACCGCATTGGTATCGGTGCCTGCATCGGCTAGGGTAATGTTGGAAAAGACAGCATTGCGAGTGGCGACTGGATCTTGTCCCGGTGGTACGGTAAATACAATTCGACAGTCATCCAAATTTTCTTCGGTGGTGGCACAAATGGTGTCATAACCATTTTCAGTGGCAGTTCGCAATTCCACCAGTCCATCGGGGCGATACTCCTCTAAGCGTGCACTGATGGTTTCACAGCGTAGTTCCGGGGTCCAGCCACCGCCCATCTCTGCGGGGACAGCCCAGGGATAGGCCTGACCTGGCTCACTCTTGGGATGGTACATTACCGTGTACTCACCGGCTTGGATTTCACAAGTAAACCGAGAACTGGCGGAGGTGGGAGCTTCTTCCCCATCATTGGCCATGGCCAATGGTGGATTAAATATCGGTCCCGGCATAACGCCCAGAACAGGTCCTAGGACCACACCTAAGGCAAGTGTACTGGCAGCTTTTTTCCCCATGGGCAATAGGGCACTGAGGGGAAATGCTTTGTCAGCCTGACGCGATATCATCCAGCCCATGGTTAACTCCTTGTATGGGGTGCTACGTATGGTGTCCTACAGCCACCAACCTCTTTAGCTATGAAGTTAACTGATCGCAGTGAATCGGGGGATGAGTGAGGTCCAGTGTGTAAATTGGCTAAGCGATTCGTAGTATGTAAACCTTTGTCAAGTCTAGATTTTCTACGTTCAGAACGGTCGTTTTGCCGTGGGAGCAATGATCGGTTTTAACTTGGACCGGGTTTAGATTAACCATGGCAATGCTTAAATTTTCGACCACTACCACACCAGCAGGGCTGATTTCGCTTCGGTAAAACGGGCGGTAGCATGGCACCATCCACATAAAACCAGCGGCCGTTCTCCTTGATAAACCTTGACCGCTCGTGGAGCTGTCCCCAGCCTGGTTGGCTATGGACCGCCATAAATTCTACCTGCCCCGTCGTGTCGATCTGGCTGCCCTGGCGAGTATTGAGCACCGTCAAGGCTTCCCAAGTAGTGGCTTTTACGCTTTTGTTTAGGTTGATCCGGTCGTCAAACCTACGGGTGGAGGGATGGCGTGTAGCAATCAGGTAATCTACATTGCCATGGCAATAGGCGACATATCGCGATCGCATCAACGCTTCAGCCGTTGGAGCCACTTCAACCTTAGTCAAATAGGGCTCACAACAGTTGCCATAGGGACGATTGCTACCGCAGAGACATGGGTTAAGGGAAGACATGGTTGAGGTCTGGATGCATTTACAGCCGCCAGACTACCAGACAGAGGTGAGCAAAAAGCGTTTGCCGTTGCCCCACGCCCCGCTGGGCCTAATCCTCTTCCAAACTATCAACACTCAATGGGACCAACTCATGATCCGTCGTCCATGCCAGCCACATTTCCTCTTCTGGCTCAATGAGTACACCCGTTAGGGCACAGCGCTCGCGGCGTTGAGCTTCAGCTGCCATAATCACCCGAACCTGCTGTCGTTGGATTTGAAAACCAGGATCGTCGGAATGCTGGCGAACATAGTCCCAAAGGACTTCACGCACCAGTGATTGATAACCACGGCTGCCAGCCAAGGTTTTTAATTTGTCGATCAGCTCCCGTTCAAAACGGATGCTAGTGACTTGCATATCGGTGGTGGGCAGCTTGGTATTAAGACTCATTGGTTTGGGGAAAATGGGTGAATTGAGAATTGTCTGCCATCCTTGTAATACGTTTGTTTGTGTTACGGATGTAGTGCAGTAGAGGTAGTACTCTTAGCGTGAGTTTACCCTTCTTGGGTAGTAATCGCCCTAATTTTGTTGAAAAGTCGGCTAAATAGCTGATTGCTAGGTGAAGATAGTTGCTGCGGGTATGGCTTAGTAGGACTGGCGTAGTAAAGGTATACAATGACACATATATACTACTGTTGCAACTACTTTAGTGGTCACTAACGTTAACCTAGTCTGACACTAGGACGGATGAAAAACTGGACCGGTTAGATCTCTTTCCAGAAACAGATCTTAGATTATTATCCCAGGATGGTTCAAAAGTTTTAAAATTTTCCAAAAATTTAAGATCTGTTTCTGTCCTTACACCATGACCAATGAAAGTTGTTGTGGGCAGGGCAAGATGGTGAGAGAGATTCTGCCGTTAATCTAAAAAACTGTTATTACTGTCGGGCGAATTTCCTAGAAATCTTATGGAAATAGAAAGGGGTAGTATTGCAAATCTATGGTTGAGTTCGCGGAATTTATGCTTTTGCTATTGTAGTGACTAGTGCCATGGCTGGGGATCGGAGTCTGATGACTCAGTACGCTAGCTATCCATATCGATGGGCTATTGGACTATGGTCAATATAAGTAACTCCATGATAGGCAACTCCATACCATCTGTACCCCATGGACATGGGCTGGTGTAATCGTTGCTTGGAGCTGTTTAGGGATGATGTGGGGCCAAGGTTGCATGTGGGTTTCCATGGGGCTTGTGCAAACATGTTTACTGTCACGTCAACACTTGTTGATTTTCCCAGAAGTCTGGATGATTACTCTAATAGAGTCCATACTAACTTCTATGGCCAATTGTAAGAAACCAAATATCGGAACAATGAGTCTTTCCACCAAAGTCTAATCATTATCGGTCCGGATCATATTGATTAATCTAAATTTGTTCATTAGCTGACAGGGATCGCCATGACTACTAATCGGCAAGTACCCTACCTCATAGGGGATAGCAAAAAGCAGACGTATGCTGGCCGGTTGCATCAGCGGCTAGATGAAGCGATGCAAGAGGGCACCGAGGTTCAGGTACGCCTGCCTTGGGGTGGGTTAAGCGGTGTTCCTGTTTATCTAGACGATACCTGTGTGGAGATCGTTTATGTCCATGTCTATGAACCTGACGAAGACGATGAGCCTGACGATGAGGTTTCTCGTCGTACGGTATGGCTAGTGCGCCTTGAGGAAATTAGCGCAGTATCCTTCGTCAGCGAAAGTTGGTCTAAGGATCGGTTGGAAAAGCTGTTTATTCCAGATAAAAAGACAGAAAGTCCATCGATTCAGGATATTGGCTCCGAAGATTCCCCTGACTAAGGGCCACCTCAATCTAGCTGGACGCGCCCACCTAAATACCCCTCAAGCACTGTTCAATTGGGTCTTGGTTGAGGGGGTATCGTTTTCAAGCTGTCTATTTAGGCTGACTATTCAGGCGGAACTGTGTGCACAGTAAACCTTTTCATGACCCAGGTTTTGGCCCGTCTAATCGCCTCACTACGGCTATAGGCTTTGGGGACCGCGACGGCACTGCCGGTGGCGTAGTCGATCCAGGCAGTATAGATTTTCACCCCCAAGTGGGTGCCGCTGGCAATCTGAATGGTCACACCGCGATAGGGAAAAGCCAAAACGGTGTGGATATGGTCGGGGTCCGCAATATGCATAGGTATGGCCAAGTGACCGGGTATTTCGTATTTTACGCATATAGCGCTGCTACATAATCCCCGTAGCCGTTATAGATAACTGTATCCCGTTTGACCCAATTCCAGGCTTCGCCTTCTCCCACCATGCGTTCCTCGTTTTGCGACCAGCGGGGATGGGGCACATCAGGTTCCACATTGGCCTCAAATTTATATTCGTTAGGGGCAATAGTATTCCAGTAGGTGGAGGGCTGCTCCGCTAAGAACTCAATTTTGACGATGGATTTTCCCCCTTTGAAGCCATATTTCCAGGGCAGTACCATGCGAATGGGAGCACCGTGCTGTTTCGGTATCGTGCGTCCGTAGATGCCCACGGCAAAGAAGGCCAATTCATTTGCCATTTCCTCAATGCGCAGTCCTTCATGGTAGGGCCAGGGCAGGTTGGAAAAGGAGATGGATGGCCCCCCAGTAATTTTTTCGTCGTAGAATGATTCGAATCGAACATATTTTGCGTCCGATGTCGGTTCTACCGCCTCAAGTAGCTTAGCCATGGGAAATCCTAGCCAGGGAACAACCATGGCCCAGGCTTCGACGCAGCGAAATCGGTAGATGCGTTCTTCTAAAGGAAATTTTGTATAGAGGTCATCAAGGTCATAGGTTGTGGGATTTTTGACTAGACCGGAAACCTCTAGCTTCCATGGATCCGTTGGTAGGTTTTGGGCATTTTCCCAAATATTTTTAGTTAAACCAAACTCATAAAAATTGTTATAACGGCTGGCAAATCTCTGCTCAGTCAGGGGCCAACCCGCGTCAGCAAAGGCTGGGTTAGGGGTGAAATTGGTCAGGGGTTCACCGAAGGTATCATCTAAAACCTCAGTACCTTGGGCTGTCAAGGGCCGACCGTAGCAGCTGGTGGCGGCAATGCCTAAGCCGACACCGGCCAAATTTTTAAGAAATCGACGGCGATTAAAGTAGGCGGCTTCTGGGGTGGCTATTTTTTCGGGTAGTTGCCAATTTGGACGGATATGAATAAAGCTCATGGCTCAGCACTAGCGGCAAGGGAAAACATGACGGATGCAAACACCGACACCTTAACCCATCTATCTGAGCTGTAAATGAGCAGAGCCTGAAGACATCGGTAGGCGAGCCGCACTGTGGCACAATTAACCTTAGTCGTTGAAATACCTTACATTTTAAAAAGCCCTGTGAGTACTGCTACCTCTATCCAACGCGCCGTTTTTCCCTTCACTGCGGTTATCGGTCAAGAAGATATGAAACTTGCCCTGATCTTAAATGTCATTGATCCCAAGATTGGTGGTGTGATGATTATGGGCGATCGCGGTACGGGCAAATCCACCACCATTCGGGCCCTGGCAGATTTATTGCCGGAAATTCCTGTGGTGGAAAACGACCCTTTTAACCGTGCTCCTGACGATCCTGAAGTCATGCAGGAATTTGCCGGTCAGACGGTGCCGGTCGGAAAGATGAAAGTGCCCATGGTGGATCTACCCCTGGGGGCAACCGAAGACCGCGTTTGTGGCACGATTGACATTGAAAAAGCCCTGTCTGAGGGGGTAAAAGCTTTTGAGCCTGGGCTGTTGGCTAGGGCAAATCGCGGACTGCTCTATGTGGATGAGGTCAATCTGCTGGATGACCATCTGGTGGATGTGCTGCTGGATTCTGCGGCATCGGGGCGCAATACCGTAGAGCGGGAGGGGATTTCCATTCGTCACCCGGCTCAGTTTGTGTTGATTGGTTCCGGTAACCCTGAGGAAGGCGAACTGCGGCCCCAGCTGTTGGACCGTTTTGGTATGCATGCTGAGATTCGTACGGTGAAGGATCCGGTCCAGCGGGTGCAAATTGTAGAGCAGCGCTCTGAGTTTGATCAGAACCCCGATGCGTTCTTGGCGAAATACCAAGGGGCTCAAACGGCCCTGCAGGAGAAGATCGTCAGTGCTCAGCAGCGGCTCAAGGATGTCACCCTGGAGCATGAGTATCGGGTGCAGATTTCTCAGGTATGTTCTGAGCTAGATGTGGATGGTCTGCGGGGTGACATTGTGTCTAACCGCGCCGCCAAGGCCCTTGCTGCCTATGAGGGCCGGTCTGAGGTAACCCTGAATGACATTCAAACGGTGATTGCTCTTTGTCTGCGTCATCGTTTGCGGAAGGACCCCCTAGAGTCGATTGATTCTGGTTATAAGGTGGAAAAAACCTTTGGTAGTGTGTTTGGGGTGACCATTGCGGATCCTTCTGCTAACGGGCGTAAGCCTGTGGGTGCTCGATAAATGCGCAAACGAATCCTAGGATTGGATCCTGGTTTAGCGATTCTAGGTTTCGGCATTCTGGAATACGATCCAGCCACCAGTCGAGATCTAAATCCGGATCTCGAAGTGGTGGATTTTGGCGTTATTCAAACCCCGGCAGGGACGGAGATGGGCTCTCGGCTATGTACGCTCTATGAGGATCTGAACAGTGTCATTGAAACCTACCGGCCTGATTCTGTTTCTATCGAAAAGTTGTTCTTTTACCGCATGGGCAACACAATTTTAGTGGCCCAGGCTAGGGGGGTGGTCATGTTAGTGCTGGCCCAGCATAAACTACCCTTTGTAGAATTTACCCCAGCTCAAATTAAACAAGCCCTTACGGGGTATGGTAACGCTGATAAAAAAGATGTCCAGGAAGCGGTGCAACGGGAGTTAAAGCTAGAGAAGCTTCCTCGGCCGGATGATGCTGCTGATGCTCTAGCCGTGGCCATGACTGGCTGGTTTAGATTGGATTAGGCTGAATGGGCTAAATGTGGGTTTAATTTATGGGTTGAGGCAGCTATGCAATATCTGGAGCAGTTCTTTATCTAGGTAAGGTTTGGTTAGGTAGACTGAGGCTCCTAGTTGTTTTGCTAATAGCCGGTAGCGTCCACTATTGTGGTAGGTCAACATAGGGTAAAGCGAGTCCCCTGACCCGGTTATGGATTGGTTATGTTGACGGTTGCTGACAAATGTTTAGCCTGCATTTAGGCCAGCTTCTCAGGAAACCCTTAAGAGCTATAGGATTCCTACGACTTCAAGGGCGATGAAGCCCGTAGGAGCCCTATGACCCTTGGTTTTTACTTGAAAACAGGTTGTTTGTTACAGTTGTTTTTGACCTTTTAAAGGTTGTTGTAACACTTGTTGGTGGATGTGCCTAAAGGTTCTACGGCCTGCTTCACGGGAACCTCTCGCTTGGTTCCTATGATAATTGGCGAGTCTTGTCAGACCACAGGCGGATAGGTAAACCCCAGATATGGATAAAGCCTTCGGCAGCCTTGTGGTCAAACTTGTCGTCTGCGCCGTAGGTGGCTAGTTCCTCGTTATAGAGAGCATTGACGGATTTGCGACCGACAATGGTGGCGTTGCCCTTGAACAGTTTGATGCGGATGGTACCGGATACCCGTTCTTGGGTCTGTTCGATGAAGGCATCGAGGGCGGCTTTGAGAGGACTAAACCAGAGGCCGTTGTAGACTAGCTCGCTATAGGTTTGTTCGATGCCCCGTTTGTATTGGGTGACGTGGGCATTGAGGGTGAGACTTTCGAGATCGCGGTGGGCGGCGATTAGCACCAACAGGGCAGGGGTTTCGTAAATCTCACGAGACTTGATGCCGACCACTCGGTTTTCGACCATATCGAGGCGACCAATGCCGTGGTTGCCTGCTAGGGCATTGAGCTGGGTAATCAGTTCAACGGGGCTTAGGGGGGTGCCATTGATGCTGGTGGGGCTGCCTTGCTCAAAGTCGATTTCTATGTACTCAGGCTGATCCGGTGTGTCGGCTATGGCTTTGGTCAAGGCGTAGACTTCTTCGGGGGGTTCAGTCCAGGGGTTTTCGAGAATGCTGGCTTCGACGCTGCGGCCTAGCAGGTTGCGGTCGATGCTGTAGGGGGAGGATTTTTTCACTGGGAAGGTGAGGCCGAACTGTTCGCCGTAGGCGATGGCTTCTTCCCGGCTCATGCCCCATTCCCGGGCGGGGGCGAGGACCTTGAGGCTGGGGTTAAGACCTGCGATCGCAACATCAAACCGCACTTGGTCATTACCCTTGCCCGTACAGCCATGGGCCACCGCATCGGCGCCATACTTTTCCGCCGCCGCCACCAGTGCTTTAGCAATCAACGGACGGGCTAGAGCCGTGGACAGGGGATAGCGACCTTCGTACATCGCATTGGCCTTGATTGCAGGAAAAGCGTAGTCCGTGATGAAGGTTTCTGTCATATCCACCACCAGCGACTCCATTACTCCCGCATCGAGCGCTTTTTTCTGGATGGGGCCGAGTTCTTCACCTTGGCCTAGATCCGCCGCCAGTGTGATTACCTCTTTGACGCCAAATTCATTTTTTAAGTACGGTATGCATACAGTCGTATCCACACCACCCGAATAGGCAAGTACAACCCGTTCAGCCCGACCCATAAATTTACTCCCGATGAGATTACAAACCTATATAGTACGGCAGTGGTTCAAGGGCAACACAACTCCTCCTAAGATTGTTTAGTGATCCCGCTATCATGGAGGGCATTCCCCTTAATCGCCGATCCATGTTTTTCAGCGTTGTTATTCCGACTTACAACCGCAAACCCATTTTAGAGAAATGCCTGCGAGCCATGGAAAAGCAGGTGTTTCGGGCCGATACCCAGATTCAAAACTATGAAATTGTGGTGGTGGATGATGGTTCCACCGATGGCACGGTGGCATGGTTGAATGCGGAACATTTTCCCCACGTCAAGCTATATGAGCAGCACCATAAGGGGGCGGCTGTTGCCCGCAACCTCGGCGTGGAGAGGGCGGCAGGGGACACGATTATTTTTATCGATAGCGATTTGGTGGTTCTAGAGGGTTTTCTGCAATACCATGCCGATGCCCTGACAAAGTACAGCTCTGACCACGGTAACGATCGTGTCTTTACCTATGGACGGGTGGTGAATACCTGCAATTTTGAGCAGCCCACTGCAGAGCGATTTAAGGTGACGGATTATTCCCAGGCGTTTTTTGCTACTGGGAATGTTGCGATCGCAAAACACTGGCTCACGGAAGCAGGCCTATTTGACGTGCAATTTACCCAGTATGGCTGGGAGGATCTAGAACTCGGCGTACGCCTGAAAAACCTTGGCCTGAGGCTAATCAAATGCCCAGAGGCCGTTGGTTACCACTGGCATCCCCCCTTTAGCCTCGACGATCTACCCCGGTTGATAGACGTCGAAGTCCAGCGAGCCCGCATGGGGGTAGTCTTCTATCAAAAACATCCCACCCTAGATGTGCGCATGATGATCCAAATGACCTGGATACACCGTGCCCTGTGGGGGCTACTATCCCTGGGCGGTTTGCTCAATGAACGCACCCTGAAACCCCTGTTACAGTGGCTGATTGATCAGGGACGCCCCCAACTATCCCTAGAGATAGCCCGCATTTTTCTCAACTGGTACAACGTCAATGCCGTGTATGCCGCCTATCGGGAACAGGCCTAGGTGTTTGCTCGAAAAAGCGATACCGATTGAAGTCCCCCCTGCTATGACAGTAGTTCTATTGTCCCAACTAGGCCTAATGGGGTTTCCCAATTCTGGTGGGGCAAGCTTTAAAGCCCCAGAATATAGGCCCAAGGGGCATTCAAGAAAGGGGGGTGGGGGCCTGGATAACTGATATTTTCATTTACTGGAAATGTTCTAGGCCGCGTTTACCAACCGGATTGATCCATCCGTTGTACCCCTGAGGGTGAAGCGGTCGCCCTTGAACAGGGCTATATTCAACGTAGAATCTCAGCCCTTGGGCTGATTCCTACGTAATTTACCTAAGGCTTAACCCTGGGTCCACCCACAATATCCGTCATAAGACGGATGGCAACTTGGGAAAACCATTGCTATACCCAGTACTTGTACCAAGCAGATGCTACGGATTTAATTTAATTTTTAATTTCAGCTTTTTTGAGAAATTTGGTACCTATCACTACACCAGTTCCCTAATACAGTCGCTAGCTTGATATGAAATAAAACGATAAAAAATCCAAAACCCACCACACCTATCCCTCAAGATTCGTGCCATGCAATCTGATAACGTCCAACTCTTTCGCATGTTAATTGAAGCCGGTGCCCAGCCCGGTGAGGATTTTTCCTATGACCTGAGTCAAGGTACCTGCCACATTAACGAGCGCGGATTTATCCTGCTGCAACAAGCATTTCCCCACATTGACTGGCATGAAATCTCCAGTGTGATTGAGCGGGATTTAGACGGCCCTGTACAAAGCCTAAATCAGCAGTTGGGCGTGAATTTTGCGGCAGCGGTGATCCAGCGTCTGCAGGAACGCCTCCTGCAGCTACCCACCAATGAAGCCACCTGGTACGTCCACCAGATCTTAGGCGGTGTAGAGCAGCGTACCGGGATTCCCATCTATCAGTTGATTCAGCGGGAGCTACCGCCGGATACTTGTGGGCACTTGGATCAGCTGCTCAAGCTCACCCCCATGACTCCTTGCCATATCTGGATCGAAGATTTAGTCATGGCCGCCGGGGGCTCTAGCCATGATATTGAATATGAGGGTGAGGAAGTGTTGCTCAGTGAAACCGGCATCGAACTCCTGGCCGCAGTTTGGACCGGGGAGTTAGAAATTCAGGACGACCTAGCGGCCTAATGACGACCGTTAGGGTTGACTCAAAAAGCGCATCCTGTGGGCAGAGGTGCAACAGTTTCTAAACTGGGCAAAGAATCCATCACGAATTCAAAGCCGCCATCGACAGATCCCCCCAGGACCTGACCGCCATAATGACTCTGGATGCCGCCCATGTGGGCTCTAATAATTACGGGCTGTTCGGGGCTAATGGGCACGGGGCCACCGCTGCGGGTGAACGGTTGTTCATTGACGTGGCTATGGGCCAAAATGCGGCGATATAGCAATTTACCTGTTGCGACATCGGCCACTTCCCACCAGTCAGCATATTGTTCACAGCCGGTGTCAGCACTGCTAATGGTCACGGCAAAGGTGTAGTTGCCGGCTTCGCCAGTCACGGCCACCGACACTAGGTCGGCTACGGGGAGTCCGGAGGCATCGGTGGGATTGGTTACAAGGGAATCGACCACGGGTTCAGTGACAGTGTCGGGCACGGGTGTAGGGGGGGATGTGGTGCTCACTGTCTCTGGATCTGCCACACAGGCCATCGTCGTGAGCACCAAAAGTAAGTATAGAATTCTTCTATGCATTAGTTTCAGGGGCTGGCCTGGGGGCAGCCCAGCTTAAACGGTTGCTGCCACGGGGGCCTTAGTTAAAATATCAACACCCTCTTTGGTCACGACTACGGTGTGTTCGAACTGAGCTGTGAGGGCACGATCCTTGGTAATGGCAGTCCAGCCGTCGGCTAGCAGCTCTACCTCGTAGGTGCCCACATTGATCATGGGTTCGATGGTAAACACCATGCCCGGGGAAAACTTTTTACCTTTGCCAGCGGTTCCATAGTGGGGAATTTGAGGCTCGGTGTGGAAGATGCGATGGACACCGTGGCCAACAAAGTCGCGCACGACGGAAAATCCTTCCCCTTCGGCATAGGCTTGGATAGCGGCACCGATGTCGCCAATGCGGGCACCGGGTTTAACGGCCTGAATCCCCCGGTACATGCTTTCTTGGGTAACTTCTACCAGTCGTCGGGCCTGGGGGGAGACATCTCCGACTAGGAATGTCCGTGAGGTGTCTCCGTGGTAGCCATTTAAAATCGGTGTGACATCGACGTTGATGATGTCACCGTCCCGTAAAATTTGCTTGGCATCAGGAATGCCGTGGCACACCACCTCATTGACGCTGGTGCAGATCGATTTTGGAAATGGGTCTACGCCTTCGCCGCCTGGATAGCCCAGGGGCGCACTCTTCGCGCCATGGGCCTGGGTCCAGCGCTCGGCTTCGTCGTTGAGTTCTAGGGTACTAACACCGGGTTGAACCATGGGCTCTAGGTGGTCTAATAAACGCGCCGCTAGCTGACAGGCACTGCGCATTTGTTCAATTTCCCGCTTGGAGAGCCGAATGATTCCTTTAAATGGAGCGTCCACGGTGTTTCTAGTGATTAATAATCGTTCAGGGAGGGGGCCTATCTAGGGATAGGGGACTGCCTATCCCACTCTAACGCTATTGCTATCCTCTAGCAGCCAGATAATAGAAAATTGATCGAAATGGGGTCAGGGATTGCCTATCCGTATATCGGTTTAGATGTGATACAACGTGGTCAAAGATATTTAGTGGTGAAAGGGAATGCAAGGTTGGGCATTGTGTATGGTTTGTCTGTACGTGTCCCTGGGTTTGTTTAACTGGGTGACGGGGCTCCATTGGCTTGGGGAATTTTCGCTGCCGCTCTCAATTTTTGCTGGCCTGGGACTTGCGATCGCAAGCAATTCCCCCCCCGCCACCATCTCCGCTGCTTCTACCACACGCAATACTCCAGAGGCATCAGCTCCCCCCACCGAGCCCAAAGATATCATCGGCGGCCAGTCCACCCCACCAGCGTCAGCCCCTAAAACAGTCCCAGAACCCTCCATTTCCTTCACCATTCATAAAACTGTCCGTCCCCAGTAACCTTTCCCCCTGCCTGGCTCCCTCACTTCCCCTCTGGCGCTTGCAACCGTCCCACCGCATTCGTGACGGTACGCCGGGGCATGATGCGATTAGTAAACACCAGCAGCCGGTTCAAGACACCATGGACGGCTACGACCTGATTGCGTTCTAGGGCATCGTAGCCAAACTGTGCTACAGCAGCGGCATCAGGCAGTTTGAGTTGCTTAAAAAACTCCACTTCGCCCAGTTTAGCCCGAGCCTGAAAATCTGTTCCTCTGGTTGGTCCTGGGCACAGTACCGTCGCCGTAATGCCTGTGCCATCAACTTCGTGGGCCAGGGCTTCTGTAAACGACATCACATAGGCTTTACTGGCATAGTAGGCTGCCATAAAGGGCCCTGGCTGAAAGGCAGCGGTTGAAGCCACATTGAGCACTTTGCCAGATCCCCGCTCCAGCATCGGCGGCAAAAATAGTCGGGTCAGGTGGGTCAGGGTAACCATGTTGAGCTGTAGCAGGGCACTGTGTTTGTCCCAGTCACACTCAGCCAAGGGACCATAATCCCCAAAGCCAGCATTGTTAACTAACACATCCACCGTTAGCCCCTGCTGTTGCACCTGTTCAAATAGGGCCAAGGGGGATGCAGGCTGACTGAGGTCGTAGCTAAAGATATGGACCTGTCCAGGGTGGGACTGGGTCAGTTCAGATTGAATTTGCTGGAGTTTATCGGTGCTGCGGGCGACCAAAATCAGGTCATATGCATGGGTGGCAAAAACCTTAGCCAGTTCGTACCCAATGCCGCCGGAGGCCCCTGTAATTAATGCTGTTTTCGCCATGCTGTTTTCGCCAGAATTTTTTATTGATCGCTCAATGTCAGCTCTACCTTATCCCTAGAGTACGGCCAACCGATCCAACCATGAGGGTTCTCTCCCCTAGGTTTCATCACCACCGACGGGATGGCCTGGTTGACCTTCGGCAAGCCCTAATATTCGGTAGGGTTCTCTCCCCTGGGTGGAGCCAGACCCTTACGGCATCATGGTGACTGTAAGGCAAACCAAGAGATTCAGCAGACAGGAAACAGTCTCTTCATTGCCACTAAAACACAATCGTGAACTAAGGAAACAACAACATGCTCGTACGTTACTGGCAGCCGTTTCAAGAAATCGAAACCATTAAACAACAGCTGGATACCATTTTTGAGGATCTCACCCCCACCACAGCGAATTGGATACCTGCAGTGGATCTGATTGATGCAGGTGATAACTACGTTTTAGAAGTGGTTCTACCGGGGCTTAAGGCGGATGATATTAATATCGAAGCCAGCCGCAAGAGTATTACCCTCTCCGGTGAGCGGACCGCTGCTGAGGTCAGTGAGGATAAAACCGTTCTACGGCGTGAGCGCCGCTATGGCAGCTTCCGTCGGGTGGTGAACCTACCCGTGGCGGTTGACCATGAGCAAGTGAGTGCTGACTACAGCAACGGTATTCTCACCATCCACGTGCCCAAGTCCGCTGAGGTGCTGAATCAGGTGGTGAAGGTCAATGTGGCTCCCGCTGCATAAGACTGGATGGGTGGTGAGATGGGATGAGTGGGGAATACCTGATTCCCCTCACCACCGATAAATTTTTTTGACTCTCCTCTAATTCTCTTAGTTTGGTCTATGGCGGCAGGTTTATTCTGCCGCTTTTTTTGTTTTTTAAAATAACGATCGGACCATGGCCTGGGTGAATCGGGGTATCCGCTAGGGGGTGCCTTTAGGAGGTACTTCATCAGAACCTGGATGACTGTCCGTTGGTGGCTGTTGCCGTTTAAGCTGGGTATTGCATACAACATAAGAAACCCAGTTAGTAAATCAACGGTTATGAGCAATCCAGATCTGACCGATAGCTATGTTAACCCCAACCGAGCTATTCCCAAAATCGGCCTATTTACCATGCTGCGTCTGGGGGTGTTCAACATGGGCCTCGGTATCATGTCGCTTCTCACCCTGGGGGTGCTGAATCGCGTCATGATTGATGAGCTGAAGGTGCCCGCATTGATTGCTGCGGGTGCGATCTCAGTGCATCAGTTCATGGCCCCGGCCCGGGTGTGGATCGGTCAGATGTCAGATGCCAAACCGCTTCTAGGCTATCATCGCAGCGGTTACATTTGGCTCGGCATTGTCTCCATGGCGGTTATGGCCTTTACCGCTGTGCAGGTCATTTGGCAGATTGGCAGCCGAGTGGAAGCAGTGGGCTGGAGCAGTGATCTATATCCTTGGGTCGGGTTACTCGCCTTTATATTTGCCCTTTATGGTTTGGCCTTATCCTCCACCTCCACACCGTTTACAGCGCTCCTGGTGGATGTGTCGGATGAAGAAACTCAGTCTAAGCTGGTGGGCATTGGCTGGGGCATGTTGATGGTGGGCATCATTTCCGGGGTGATTATTACCTCCATTGTCCTCAAGTCCCTGGGGGATAGCCCCACCCTGGATCAGCTGCGCAGTTCCATTAATCGACTGTTTATCATTGCCCCGTCCATTGTGTGTGGGATCACCATTCTCAGCACCTTTGGCATTGAGAAAAAGTATTCACGATTGCAGCAAAGGACGCGTCAACGAGACGATCAGATCACCTTTAGAACGGCATTGAAAGTCTTGACTGCTAGCCGTCAGACAGGGTTATTCTTTATCTTTTTATTAGTTCTGAGCCTCAGCCTGTTTATGCAGGATGCGGTGTTAGAGCCCTACGGTGGCCAGATTTTTGGCATGGCTATTACTGAAACCACTAAGCTCAATGCTTACTTTGGCATGGGCACCTTATTTGGCATTGTTGCCACGGGCTTTTGGCTAGCTCCGCGACTGGGTAAAAAGCGCACCATTAAACTGGGCTGTCTGTGGGCCGCCGCCTGCCTGATCTTACTCATTGTTGTTGGCACAACCGGGGATCCCAACCATTTAATGGTGGGGGTGGGCCTATTTGGTTTGGCATCGGGGGTCCTCACCACTGGCTCTATCTTGCTCATGTTGGATCTCACCGTAGCGGAAGTGGCGGGTACCTTTATTGGCGCGTGGGGACTGGCCCAGGCCATGGCCCGGGGCACGGCAACGTTGCTGGGGGGAAGCTTATTGTCCTTGGGCAAAAGCATTATGGAAACCATGGCTGGTGGTCCCGTGCCTGAATCGCAGCTATTGCCTGCCTATGGTTTGGTGTTTGGTACCCAGGCAGTCGGTATGCTGGTGGCGGTGGCGATTGTGAGTCGGGTGAATATTCGAGAGTTTCAGACGACAGCCCAGGATGCGATCGCAACCGCCCTAGAAAGTGACATGGATTAACCCGATGACCCTAGACTGGCAACACATTCTCACTGTCGCAGAAACCGCGACTACCGTAGTCGGAGCCCAGCTGCTCAAAGACTTTGGTCAGGCCACCGCTGAAGAAAAGGTCGACGGTAGCCTCGTTACCCAGTCGGACAAGTGGGCCGATGGCGAACTGCGACGACGGCTGCAAAAAGAGCTGCCAGACCATGGCGTCCTCAGCGAAGAAGACAGCCACATTTTCCCACCCCAGGATTTTTGCTGGATTATTGACCCCATTGATGGCACCACCAATTTCACCCGTGGGGTGCCCCTGTGGGGTATTTCCCTGGGCCTGCTGTACAAAGGCACGCCGGTTTTTGGCCATGTGTACATGCCCACCCTCGACCAGCGGTTCCATGGGTTTTACATGGGAAACTCCGGTCTGGCCGGACCTGACGGTGCCTTTCTCGATGGTGAACCGATTCACACATCGTCAGATGCGGCTACGGGCAGTCAGTTCTTTAGCCTCTGTGCCCGTAGCCTCAAGGTGCTACAGAAACCTTTCCCTTGCAAAATCCGCATGTTGGGGGTGGCTACTTACAATCTACTCACCGTTGCCGCTGGCATTAGCCTTGGCGCAGTGGAAGCGACACCCAAAATTTGGGACATTGCTGCTGTCTGGGCCATTACCCAGGCGGCTGGAGGGGTATGGACTCCGCTAGAAGATGTCGATATTTTTCCGCTCAAAATTGGCGTTGACTATGGCAGCCGCCCATTTCCCACGTTACTTAGTGCCCGACCTGACTTGGCGCAAACGTTTCGCCCCTTAGTTGAGGTGATCATTCAATAGGGCGTTATGGATTTTGCCTGAACCCATAACTGGAGGATCTAAGGTAGTCGAAGTCAGGCTAGATTGACGTGATCCATTGGTATGTCCGCGATGACTTGGTGGATGAGAACTATCGGGTTGATACTCACGCACTGGCTCCCATTGAGCGAATGGCAGGGAATGACTACTGTTTACGGATCGACAATTTACCATTCCCAATGGTCTGCCGAAATTATTATAGTTAGCTATTGTGAAGGAAGCCTTACTCCATAACCTAAAACAGTTGACTAGGTGCTGGTTAATATGATCGCAGTAAAAGACAACTTCCCCCACCTTACGCCCGAAGAGTACTTCGCTTGGGAAGAAAAGCAGCCCGACAAACACGAATATATCGACGGTCGAGTCTATTCAATGAGCGGCGGTAGCGTTAACCACGGTCGCATTGCTATCCGCTTCACCGCTATGTTCGATACTCACCTAGACAATAGCGGTTGCATTCCAGGTAATTCGGACATCAAAGTCAACATCGTCGAAACTAATAACTACACCTATCCCGATGCTAGCGTTACCTGCGACGAGCGTGATAAAACAGCGGCCAACTATTTCACCTATCCTTGCTTGATCGTCGAAGTTTTGTCTGATAGTACTGAAGCCTATGATCGCGGTGCCAAATTTAGAATGTATCGCCATAATCCAATGCTACAAGACTATTTGTTAGTCAGCTCCACCCGCATCGAAATGGATTTGTATCATAAAAAAGAGACGGGTGAATGGATCATTCTTAACTACCAGGAAGGTGATGTGATTGAACTAAAAAGCATTGACCTCAGCTTTTCCATAGAACAAGTCTATCGTAACCTTGTCCTTACTCCAGAATCCAGCCCTTTCAAGGTGAATTGAATACTTTTAATAATTGCCAAAACCTTTTTTGAAAAGGAGTTCTGGGCTCTCATGCCGAAAAAGCACTGTCTACAATCTGAGAGCTTTCTAACAGGAATCGTAAAAACTTCAGAATAAGATAGCTGAAACACCCATAAGTTCGTCGACCCAAGTCGCGATTTAGTGCATTTGTTCTTATTTTGGCATGGGCGAATATGATTGAAAGTCCTGCTGAGTATTGGTTTTAGCCAAATATAAAGCTCAAACATGTCACACCTTTAGAGGGCTGGCTTTTTAAAACCTATAGTCGGTAAAAGGGAAGAACATAAGTTTAACTTCCTCGAATATGTCCCAAACTCTTATTCTTAGAGGCTTTGAGACTAGTCTTCCCAAAAAAATAAGGACGGAGGGAACCCTCGGTTTCTAAAGACTCATTCATAAAGAACTGGGCACCCTCCTGCGTTAAAGTACAAACAGTGCCGTTGTTGATTTAGGGGATGAACCGAGCCAGAAAAAGCGCACTATTTAGGAGCATCAGCATCACTGAGCATAGCGCAATCGCCCCTTGCCTCATCTGTCAGCTATTGAACATAATGGCAACATATTAATCATCCTCAGGAACCCTTCATGTCGTCAGCTGTCGCGTCTAAATTGGATACAGATAAACAGACCACCTACTTTCGCTGCATCGCAGGCTGCCCCGGCCACCACTCGATCTACGACGTGATCTATACCTGTCCATCCTGCGGCAGCCTACTGGAAGTACACCATGAGCGGGAGCCGCTAAAAAAACGCAGCGCAGCCGAATGGAAACAATTATTTGAATCGCGTGCCAGTACATCGACTTGGCCCTACGGTAGCGGTGTGTGGGGGCTGCGGGAGTGGGTGGTGCCTTCCTTGGCGGACGAAAATGTTGTCAGTATGTTCGAAGGCAACACCAACCTGTTTTGGGCCGAGCGCCTAGGGCAGCAACTGGGGGTGCCCGATCTATGGGTTAAACTCTGCGGCAATAGCCACACTGGCAGTTTTAAAGACCTGGGCATGACCGTATTGGTCAGCGTGGTTAAGCAAATGATGGCCCAAGGCAGCCCCGTTAAAGCTGTGGCCTGCGCCAGCACTGGTGATACCAGCGCCGCCCTGGCGGCCTATGCGGCCTATGCTGGTATCCCGGCTGTGATCTTCCTCCCGGCAGGTAAAGTCAGTACCGCCCAGCTGATTCAACCGGTGGCCAACGGTGCCCATGTACTGGCCCTGGACACCGACTTTGATGGCTGCATGAAAATTGTTCAAGAAGTCACGCAGGACAACTCTATCTACCTGGCCAATTCGATGAACAGTTTGCGCATCGAGGGTCAAAAGACCGTTGGTATCGAAATTATTCGTCAGTTCGATTGGCAAGTGCCCGACTGGATCATTATTCCGGTGGGCAACCTGGGCAACATCAGTGCCCTTTACACAGGGTTCAAGTTGATGATGGACCTGGGGTTAATATTCCGTATGCCCAGGCTAGTCGCTGCTCAAGCGGCTAGGGCCAATCCGTTCTACGAATCTTTCAAACTTGGATTTAAAGAAAAAATTAGCGTCACTGCCCAGGACACCTTGGCTAATGCCATCAGAATTGGGGATCCGGTGAGTTACGACAAGGCTGTTAAGGCAATTGTAGAAACGGACGGCATTGTGGAACAGGCTACGGAAAACGAATTGGCCGCGGCGGCGGCTCATGCTGATTTGACTGGCATGTTCACCTGTCCACACACAGGGGTGGCTCTAGCCGTGCTGACCAAACTGATCAACCGTGGTGTGATCAAATCCAGTGACAAAACAGTGGTGATTAGCACCGCCCACGGTCTGAAGTTCACCGACTTTAAAGTCGGTTACCACGAATCGACGCTGGAGGAGGTGACTAGCCAGTATGCCAACCCCGCCATTAACTTACCTGCCGATGCGGCTACCGTGAAAGCTGAAATTGAGAAACGGCTTGGCCATTAATAAATAGTTCTAATATTGGATTAGACCAATATTAGAACTATGGGGTCAGCATGGGTTCCTTAAACAGTACTCAGCGCCACCTGTAATATCGATTCAAATAACGCTACTCCGTCGGTGCCTCCCAGCCTAGGGTCGGCAGCTCTCTCTGGATGGGGCATCATGCCGAGAACATTGCCGGTTTTGTTGCAAAGACCGGCAATGTTGTTAAGGGAACCGTTGGGATTACTGTTGTCGTCTACGGTGCCGTCGGCACTGCTGTAGCGAAAGACAACTTGGTTGTTGTCTTCAAGAGACTTTAGGGTATCGGGGTCTGCATAGTAACAACCTTCTCCGTGGGCGATGGGAATGGTGATGGTTTGACCCTGGGTGTAGTTTTGGGTCCAGGGGAGGTCCGTGCGTTCTACTTGGAGGGGGGTGCGATCGCAAATAAACCGCATATCCCGATTCCGCATCAGGGCACCGGGCAGCAGACCCACCTCCGTCAAAATCTGAAAGCCATTGCAAATGCCTAGCACCAGCCCACCTTTATTCGCATGGTCAATGACAGCTCCCATCGCTGGGGAAAACTGGGCCACGGCCCCACAGCGCAGGTAATCGCCAAAGCTAAAGCCACCGGGGAGCACGACTACATCAACATCGCCGAGATTGCTATCCTCATGCCAGATGCGGTGGGTCGGACGTTTGAGGATATCGCGGGTGACGTAGAGGACGTCGCGATCGCAATTCGAACCGGGGAATGTAATAACGCCAAATTTCATGGGACCAAAAATGGTTGGGTAATGGGTTGGGCTGTCGACAGATTGCCTAAATATTGAATGGTGGACATTTACCCACCCTACGAGGCGATGGCGCGGGTTATGCCGCCGCCATCGCCTGCAATTCAATCCGATAATTCTCAATTACCGGGTTGGCCAAAATCTGATCGCACATCTTATCCAACTGTTGCCGAGCGGCCTCTTCGCTCTCCGCCGTCAGCGACACCTCAATGTATTTCCCAATGCGGATTTTTTCCACATTGTCATATCCCATATGCTCTAATCCAGAACGCACTGCCGTCCCCGCCGGGTCGAGCACGGACGGACGGAGGGTCACATACACCTGAGCCTGATAAGTCTGGGCCACAATGAAAATCCTGAAGGGGGTTGGTTATCCGCTTATTTTATAGCACCCTTGAGCCGGTCTACCCTAACCTTATGCCCAAGGTCTAAGCTAGTAAAACGATCTGACCCTTTAAACCTATGACTATTCGTCGTACGCGAAACCAAGAGCGCATCCTAGACGCCTTACAAAATCTAGAGCAGGCCATCTCTGCCCAGGATCTGCATGGTGCCATGCGGCAGGATGGTAGTCGGATTGGCTTAGCAACCGTTTACAGAGCATTGGAGGCCATGAAGTTGGACGGCACCGTCCAGGTCCGCACCCTGGCCAATGGAGAGGCTCTCTACAGTCTCACCCACGAAGATCGCCATCACCTTACCTGTCTGCGCTGTGGTGACTCCTTACCAATTGAGCAATGTCCTGTCCACGACCTGGAGAAGCACCTCAACGACTCCCACCATTTCCGCATTTTCTACCACACCCTAGAGTTCTTTGGCCTCTGCGATAAATGCCAAGTTGTCTCGGGTTAGCTAATATAATGCACATGTACTCCTATGTACTTTTGCATTTACTTTCGCATGTACTTTTGGGCGGTTAGACATGTACCCAAGCGACTCACCTAAATCAGTGCAGCAGCCCCTGCCCACCATGTACGATCTCCCCAGCGAATATCCCGAGGAGCTAGGCTTGCCAGACGAGTTTCATGACTTTCAACCGCAGTTATTGCGAGAGACCTGCCAGCTGCCCAACCATGACCTGAATGATATTTTTATCGGCACCGACCTCAATATTTACTACGATAGCCGTCATACCCAGTGGCATAAGCGCCCCGACTGGTTTTTAGTATTGGGGGTACCCAAAGCAAAGCAGCAAGAGGACTTGCGCTGGAGTTACGTGATTTGGCAAGAAGGTGTCAGTCCATTTTTAGTGGTGGAGTTGCTATCCCCAGGGACCGAAGATGAAGATTTAGGTCTTGCTCCCCGGCGGATCGATCAGCCCCCTGGCAAGTGGGACGTTTACGAGCGTCTGCTGCGGGTTCCTTACTACGTGGTTTTTGATCGTTATCAAAATGGATTTCGCCTGTTCAAGCTGACGGGCATTCGCTACGAAGAAGAATCGATCACTGATACCCGTTATTGGTTTGAAGACTTAGGCCTAGGCCTAGGGCTATGGCAAGGCAGCTTTCAAGACGCTAATGGCGTTTGGCTGCGTTGGTATGATGCCGATGGTGATTGGATTTCTACCTCAGCTGAACTCGCCGAGCAGGAAAAGCAGCGGGCTGAGCAGGAAAAGCAGCGGGCTGAGCAGGAAAAGCAGCGAGCTGATAAATTAGCCGCTCGGCTGCGGGAATTGGGCATCAATCCTGAGGAGCTTTAATCCAAAAGAATGACAACCTGAACCTTAGGTAGAGTAAGGCTTACAGGGTATCAACTTAACCCGGAAAATCCTGGCTAGGTGGGAATCAGGGGACAGAGGCCAGAAGCCAGTGAGGCCCTGACTCCTGACTTCTGAATACTATCGTTGGGAAAGCGTCCCGCTTTGAGTTGTTACCTAGACCTACTGACCGGACTTCATCTGCTGGAATAAATTCACGGATGACTATCCCTTTACGCCTGTTCTATGTCCCCAATAATAGACTTCATGCCTTCTAAGGTGGCGGGAATTGTGCGGGGGTCCATAAACATCACTTTGCTGCTACCGCTGGCCCCAATTTTGCTGCCCACATCTAGATAACCCTGGGCTAGTAAAAACTGTAATGCTTCCCGTGCGGTGGGATCACTCTTGAGTTGTTGGACTAACACCTGCATAGCTTCGGCGGTGGCCTGGGCTCGTAGTACCTGCTCTTGGCGGTCGGCCTGGGCCTTCATGACAATAGCCTTCTGCTCTGCTTCGGCGGCCAGAATGGATGATTTTTTACGGGCTTCGGCGGCCAATATCTCCGACTCGGCCTTGCCCTGGGCTGCATTGATGGAGGATTCTCGCTCGCCTTCGGAGGTGAGGACGGCGGCACGCTTCCGGCGCTCTGCGGCCATCTGCAGTTCCATGGAGTCTTGCACCGCCTTGGAGGGCACAATGTCCCGCAGCTCCACACGGGTGACCTTGACCCCCCAGGGATCGGTGGAAGTATCCAATTCGCGCAGCAAGGTTTCGTTAATTTCGGATCGGGCGGTAAAGGTCTCATCCAATTCTAGCTGTCCCATTTCGGCTCGAATCTGGGTGAGCACTAGGTTGACCATGGCGGACTGGAGGTTTTCGACTTTGTAATAGGCCTTTTCTAAATCGACGATGCGCCAATAAACAACGGCATCGACACTGATGGAAACATTGTCCCGAGTAATGCACTGCTGGGGGGCCACATCGAGTACTTTTTCCCGAATGGTTTGTTTGTAAACCACCTTGTCAATAAAGGGCATGGTGAAGTTCAAGCCTGGCTTGAGCTTTTTTCCGGTATACCGACCGAGACTTTCCACCAGGGCTTCATCCCCCTGATTGACGATACGAACGGAACCGGCGGCAATGGAACCGCCAAAGGCCAACATCAGTAACAGTGCAAATGGGTTCATGGTGTGTATATTTCTAAAAAAATGTGGTGGGTAGGGATTTGAGAAATTCCTACATGATGGCGCTTTCGGGCATGACAATTAGGGTGTTGCCCTGGCGACCGATGACAATGACGGTTTGATCGGTGGCGATTGCCATCTCCCGATCACTACAACAAGCGGGCCATGAATTCCCCTCGTACATCACTCGGCCACTGCTACCGGGGGGAATCGCCGTAATGGTTCTCGCTTCCGTTGCATCCATCAGGGCGGGGGGCTGCCGCCGGGGGGCAAAGCGCCGCAGGCCCAAAAACATCATTAGGGACAGCACCATCCACAGGGCCACCTGCCAGTTAAACCCCATGGGCAGCGCCAGCGCCAGCAATCCAACGATGACTGCACTCACCCCCAGGGCCGATTCTAAAAAAGCCGTTGGAATCATCAATTCCATCACACAGAGGGCGACGCCTAGCAGAATCCAAAAAATTGCCAAGTTCATGGTCATTTTACGTTTTAGCTATTTCAAGGGTATAGCAAATGTCTGACGCCTAAGGCCGTTACACAACTCCTCAATTGAGCTCTTTGGGACTACCATTAACCTAATCTTTTGCCCCTCGATTTTTTTGCCCCTGGGGGGAATCTTGGCAAACCCTTTGGTGACATGACTCAAGTGGACCTCTATCCCTTTAAGAAATACGTTCTAGCCTTAGGGCCTGGGCGCGATGTTCCGCCTGGCCAAAGCGTTAACGACCGCTACTGGGTGCTTAGCCCTGGTGTCTGGCAAGATACCCAGGCCCCCGAGCCTCCAGCCTATCCCACTAAAGTTACCCCAGCTGCCCTGCCCTATCTCAAGGCCTATCCCCACCAGCTTCATGTGCCCACGGTTTATGGTGAATGCCAGTTGCCGACCGGGCCGGTATTGCTCCTCGACAATGTGCCGGTGGATCGCCATGGCCGCTTAATGCCCACTTTGGGGTCCGCTTGGGCTTCGGCTAAGCCCTTTCGTCAGGTTTACTGGTGCTGGCAGCTGTTTACGCTTTGGCCCCACCTATTTGGTCTTGAGATGGCCGCCACCCTGACTGCCCCTGAAGCGATCCATATTGATGGTTGGCGGATTCGGTTGAGTAATCTCATTCCTGGCCAGCCGCCGCTAAAGGCGCTAGCGGATCTGATTGCCTCTTTACTTCCCAAGGCGTCTCCCCTGGTGGCTACCAGCCTGCAACCGGTTTTAGATCGGTGCAGTGGACCCCAGCCAAATTTTGATCAGATTCTTGAGCATCTTAACCGGGCGTTACTCACCCAGGCCATGGGGATTTCCCTCACTACTGAGGTTGCTGGTAGCACCAGCAGCGGCCAGCAACCTCAAAATGAAGATGCCTGTTATCCCAGCCAGGTGGAGTTAGAGCGGGCCAGTACCGCCGACTTGCCGAGTTTGCCTCGCATTGCCATTGTCTGTGACGGTGTCGGTGGCCATGCTGGGGGGGAAATTGCCAGCCAGATGGTGGTGCGATCGCTACAGCTACAACTACGGGGTTTACTGGCAGAAGCCTTGGAGCAGGAAGAACCTTTGCCCCCCTACGTGGTGATGGGGCAGATTGAAGCGGCTATTCGGGTGGCGAATAATTTGGTGGCTAGCCAAAACGATAGCCAGGGCCGCACCGAACGGCAGCGGATGGGTACCACCCTGGTGGTGGCGGTCATGGTGCCCCAGCGCATTCCGACACCGGAGGGACCTCGGACGGTCAACGAGCTGTACGTGGCCCATGTGGGCGATAGCCGAGCCTATTGGATTACGCCAGAGGCTTGTCACCTGTTGACCATTGATGACGATGTGGCCGGACGGGAAATCACCAATGGCAGCTATCCTACCGCTGCTCGGGCGCGGGACGATGCAGGGGCTCTGACCCAGGCCTTGGGCACCCGCGAGGCCGATAATCTCACCCCCCATATTGAGCGGTTTATCTTAGATGAAACCGGTATTTTGCTACTGTGCTCCGACGGTCTGAGCGACCATCAACGGGTGGAAACATCCTGGGCCAATTATATTGGCCTGATTGTGAAAAACATCGTGCCCCTACCCACCGCTGTGGAGTCATGGGTGGAACTGGCTAACCAAAAGAATGGCCATGACAATATTGCCGTAGTGTTGATGCACTGTACGGTGGACGGAGAGACGGTGATTGTGGACGACATGCCGCCGCCGCCCTCCCTAACCGAGCAGGGCTTAGGGGCTACAGAACTGACGGCGGCATCTAGGGCTCTACTCTACGGAGAAAGTGAGGAACCGGCAGAAATCGGGGACGCTGTCATGTCGGATGAGGCAAAACCCCGCCGCCTCCAGGCATTGGTGCTGAGTATTGTGCTGTTGATTGCTGTCAGTATGGCTGGGGTGATTGGGATGCTGCTGTGGCAAAACTCATGGCCCGCCCCCGATGAAAACTTCCAGGATGTTCCTACGACGGAACCCGACTCTTAACGGGCCAATTTTAACGAGCAAGTTTTAACGGGCAAACAGGTTTAGTGGATAGCAACTTTAGCAACTAAATGGTTGTTTAAAGCATTGCCTGGGGACTATCTTGTGAGAAAATAGTTCCCAGTGCACATTCCCCATCGGTGTGCTACCGATCAACTTTTAGGTTAACGATGTCTATGAAAGCTGGCGATCGCGTAAGAGTTTCTGCCCCTGTTGTTTTGTATCATCATCCTCAGCACCGGAATGAACCCCATAACGCTGAGGGTATGGAAGGAATTATCAAGCAAATCTTAACTGACTGGCAGGGACGTCCCATTAGTCCCAACTTTCCCGTCGTCGTCGAGTTTCCCCTGGAAGGGGCCAAGCGGCCGTTTAAAGCCCATCTTGCTAGCACGGAGTTGGAAGTTATCTAGGGGCTTCTGTCGATTTTCCGCGCCGGAACCAGTTAAACAGAGGAATGTCATGTTCCATGGCCGCTAGCTCAGCTTGATGTTGGGCAGCGGTTTCGTAATACCACTGGCAGTAAGCTTCAAAGGCTTCCCGGTGCCGTACTTCCTGACTAAAGTCGTAGGCGATCTGCTGCCGCTCAATCGCTTCATGGGCGCTGGTGGAGGAGGGTTCAAAGGAAAGTTGGGTCATGGGTGTTTGGGCTATAGCCAGCCCTTAAGACGGTAAACGCCCAAGCCGATATATTCCTTCAGGGCCCTGGTAAATAGGTGTAGGGCTTCGGTATCGGGGAGGACGTTGATAAATGTCGCGGAGGAAATGCCTTGCATCTCTGCCAAGGATTCCTGGGAAACCCAGTAGTCCGTTGGGGCCGCTGTTACATCAAATCCTTGTTTCTTAAAAATGGCCATGGACCTGGGCATGTGGATGGCTGATGTGACTAGCAAAATCCTGTTGATCTGTTTCTGTTGCAGGATTTTGGCGGTTTCTACGGCATTTTCATAGGTATTTAAGGATTCATTTTCTAGCAAAATAGACTCCTGGGGCACCCCCATGGCCTGGGCGATTTCAGCCATGTCTTTGGCTTCTGAAGGCTTAGCTGCCGCAGGGTTGGCTGCCGCAGGGTTGGTTGATACTGAACTTTGACGGCCTTCTTTCCAAGAGATGCGGCCACCGCTAAACAGGATCAAGGGGGCGACGCCTGTTTGGTAAAGTTTGATGCCATATAACACCCGGTCCCCCGCTTCTAAAACCTCGATCCAAGGTCGGGGGGGCGATTTGGGGCGGGTCGCTCCTCCTAGGACAACAATGGCTTCGACTGCCGGCATGGGATCAGGGGGAAAATACTGCCACTCTAGAGTCCTGACGAGGGTGGAGGCAATCATGGGGTTGCTGCTGCAAAAGAGAATCAGCAGGGCGGTTGCGATCGCAAGTAACGAACGCCGAGGAAACTTCCACAGCCAAATTATGGCCATCCCCAACAACACACAGGACAACCCCAGGGGATAAATGAACAGGGGGATTAGTTTCGATAGAAACAGGAACATGTCTGAAGGAAAATGACCAATAGACTATCGTTGACGTCGTCCTAACGGTTGCCAATGTTGCCGAACAGTGGCCAATAGATCATCGTTGACGTCGTCCTAAATGTTGCCGAACAGTGGCCAATAGGTTATCTTTGGCGTCGTCTCAAATGTCGTCGTTCGGTGCGTAAACGCCACTTAGGCAGCTGCAAAAGGGATGGACGGTTACTTTTTTGTTGGCGTTCTTGCTTGGGCATGGGTTCCCCCCCGGGAGCATACCACCAGGCCGATACCAAACCCCCAGCGACCCCCCCCAGAGCCCCAAACAAGATACTAGCTGTTACTGAATATCCCAACAGGGCAAACACCAGTAGGAACATTAGCCACAGTCGTAACGCCGCAGGCACAATCAAATCGGTCATGTCGTTGATAATGGGTTTGGAGTCCTTAGGCATTTTCATGGCCGTTACGAAAGAAGCTGAAGAGGCTAACGCCCATACTATACCCGTCATCGTCGAACGGGTAGGTGCCAACCCCAAACAATCAACAAACAATCAACAAATTAGGCCCTTGGGTGCCAGGGGCCCAAGGGCCTGAAATAACCCGAAATCTATGGCCATGGCTGATTGAAAAGATGAGCCGACATGGCAAAAAGCCCCATGCTAAAGTTTCGCATGGGGCAAGACCGTTCAAATTAAATCAGCTTCAGTTTTGCTTCAGTTCTGCTGGGCCAAAAAGCTAATGTGATAGACCTCATTCTTCCAAGGGTGGTTTTGCACCTCTTGTAGAATAACGTTTCCATTCCAAGGCATATCTGCCACATTTAGACTTATTTCAACCTTTTGCCCCTTAGCTTTGCGCAATAGGGCCTCAACTTCACGGGTGTTGGCTTTAAGCGAGACAGAATTGGTGCCGTCATGGCCATAGAGCACAGCAGGCATCACCCCTTCACGGCGTAAAGCTCCAGGCTTTTCGTTATCAGCACGCTTGCTACAGTCGAGAGTCAGTTCCATTGCAATTGTCCAATCGATGAAAAAATAAATTGTTGTCTGTCAAACTTGATGGAGTGCTAACTTTCAAGCAGACGGTTCACTAGTGATAAGACGCCTCACTAGCGAGAAGACGGCTTACCATTGTAAGTCGAATTTGGCCCCGCCCCACATTTTCCTAACCACAGCACTAGCTATTGGCGAATGCTACGTTTAAGGCTTTACCATCCTAGCGCCTCAAGTTACCGCAGTCCCTAAGCTACTTTGAATGCACTGCCATTTTCATACAGCAACGCCCGTTTTGGACCGTGGATGGGGTCTTCCACAATGATGGTCTGATCGCGACTTGCACCTAAGGACACAATGGCGATGGGCACTTCCATCAGTTTGGCCAAAAATTCAAGGTAATCTAGGGCCTGTTTCGGCAAGTCTTCCAGACGACGGCAGTTAGCCGTTGATTGCTGCCAGCCCGGCATAGTTTCATAGATCGGCTTGCAACGAGCAAAAAGGCTGGCATTGCCTGGCAAATTTCTGCAGCGCTCACCGTCTAGCTCATAGTCCACACAGACCTTAATTTCCTCCATTTCATCTAGGACGTCCAACTTGGTGATGGCCAAGCAATCCAGTCCATTAATGCGGACAGCATAACGACCCACTACGGCATCAAACCAACCACAGCGTCTCTGTCGGCCAGTGGTGGTGCCAAACTCAGCCCCCCGCATACAGAGAGCATTGCCCATTTCATCCAT
Organism: Leptothoe sp. PORK10 BA2; assembly: GCF_034932105.1. Lineage (NCBI taxonomy): Bacteria > Bacillati > Cyanobacteriota > Cyanophyceae > Nodosilineales > Cymatolegaceae > Leptothoe > Leptothoe sp. PORK10 BA2. The sequence goes on from NZ_JAYGIG010000121.1 coordinate 54,411, forward strand.
CAGCTCCGTAGGGAACGGTCCCTCACCCACCCGAGTGGTATAGGCTTTGGCCACCCCAATCACCCGGTCCACAGCCGTTGGACCAATGCCAGAACCAATACAGGCTCCACCAGCCACAGGGTTAGAGGATGTCACGTAGGGATAGGTGCCATGGTCCAAGTCCAGCAGTGTGCCTTGGGCCCCTTCAAACAGGACATTTTTGCGCTTTTGTAGGGCGTTATAAATGTGCAGAGAACTATCTACTACGTGGGGACGCAGTCGCTCAGCATAGGCCTCATACTCCTGAAATACCTGATCTGGGTCCAGGGGCGGCAGATTATACAGTTTCTCTAAAACGATATTTTTGTAGCTGATGGTCCACTCTAGCTGCTCCCGAAACGCTGTCAGGTCCATCAGGTCGCAGATGCGAATCCCTGTGCGTTCAGACTTGTCTGCATAGGTGGGGCCAATGCCGCGCTTAGTGGTGCCAATTTTCTTATTACCCCGGCGTTCCTCCGACGCCTGATCGATCAGGCGGTGGTAAGGCATGGTCACATGGGCCGTTTCTGAGATGAAAAGATTCTTACTGGAAACGCCCAGACCGTCTAACTTATCTAGTTCAGCAATCAATTCTCTCGGATCAATGACTGTCCCGTTACCAATCAGACATTCGGTTTCACGGTACAAGATACCCGAGGGAATCAAGTGCAGCTTAAAGGTCTGATCTTTGACCACAACAGTGTGGCCGGCATTAACCCCGCCCTGATAACGGACAACCACATCCGCTGATTTGCTGAGCAGATCGGTAATTTTTCCTTTACCTTCATCGCCCCACTGGGCACCAATTACAATAACGTTTGCCAAGGGAATTTCGCGCGTTAGAGTTCAAACAAATCACAATTATGATTAGCCAAGGTGGCTAGTGTCAACAAATGCAGCGTAAATCCCTGGGGTAAGACAGTCTAGTTTTTGGGATTTTAGTGTGGTTTGTGCACTCACCAAAGGTTAACTAAAGTTTAAGCCCTGGTTGGTTTTGGATATAGTCCTGGGCAAAAAAACAAATCCTGCGGTAAAACTGACACTAATAGGCATTTCACACTTTTTTAATTTTTGTATCAACGGTTTAATCACTCAATCCCCCGTTTCAATGTTTCCGTTTGTGCCTAAGACTTTGGCGCGCACTGGTGATGGGGCTGCGGTGCTAGTTATTAAACCAGTCATGTTGGGCATTTAATTAATTAATCAGCTCATCAACTATTCTTTGTCAATCTACCCACACTTAGAGGCACTATGAGTCTTTATGCAGAACTCCACCGCCACCTGGGAGGCTCTGTCGTACCCAGGATCCTATGGCGTTATTTCCAAAGAAATCGCCCCGATTTAGCGGAGCGGTTTGCTGACTATTCAGCATTTGAAAGGTTTTACACCCAGCCTAAGGATTCGCTAGAGGAGTACCTAGAGCTTCACACCTTGGTGGAGAGCGTCCAAACTCGAGAAGCATTGCCCTACTTTATCTATCGTCTGATTCGGGGGGCTTATATTTTTGAGAACCTGGCCTATCTGGAACTGCGTTATACGCCGTTTTATCGGACACCCCATAGCCTGGGGGAGCGGCAGCGGACGGACATGATGGCGGAGATCGTGGAGATTGTAGGACGCGCCAGTGCCCAGTCGGAATATCCGGTGGTGACGCGGCAAATCCTGTGTATGCACTCCCGCTTGCCCTACGAGATCAATCGCACCACGATTGATCTGGCGGCCCAGTACCCAGAGTATGTGTGCGCGATTGATATTGCAGGTGGTGATGCGGCCTATCGGGAAAAGCTCGATGAGATTGTCCAGCTGTACCGCTATGCCCAGTCCCTCGGGGTGAAAACCACTGGCCATTTGTACGAAACGCCCAATGGTTGTTATCCAGAGCTATTGCCCTATCTAATGCGGATTGGCCATGGTATCCAGATCCCGTTGCATTATCCCGAGCTGTTGAAAGATGTGGCGGCTCGTGGTCAGTGTTTGGAGGTTTGCCCCACCACCTATCTACAAACTGGCACTCTAGATGAGATTAGCCAGCTCAAGGAGGTATTTAGCCGCTGTTTTGATGCCGGTGTGGATATCGCCATTTGCACGGATAATGCTGGGTTGCACAATGTTCGTTTGCCCTTTGAATATGAAAACTTGCTGACTCAGGATGTGATTGGCTTTGACGGTCTGCGGGCGTGCCAAGAGGCAGCCTTCCGCCATGCTTTTGCTTGGCCCCACCGGAGGCAGCCGGCATCTGTGTTGTCCGATATGCTACAGGGACAGGCATTGGTGCAGTAATGGTTTAGGTAAGGGGGTGCTTGTTCTTAAGTGCACCTGAATGGTTGCGTTTTGGGCTGATGCTACTGGACTGGCAAGAACAATTTAGGTGGGCTGAACGGAAAACTCCAAATTCAAGCCTCAAAATTACCTAACAATCCTAGATAATGGGTAGGCTTTATTTGACTGTAAGAAAATCACCCCTTTCCTAGATCTATGCGTACCTTATACTGCGGCCAGCTGCGGGCCAACCATATTGATAAGGCTGTTACCCTATATGGTTGGGTCGATCGACGCCGGGATCATGGGGGTGTCATCTTTTTGGACCTGCGCGATCGCAACGGTGTGGTCCAAATTGTCAGCGATCCTGAACGGACCCCGGCCTCTTACCCGGTGGCGGATCAGGTACGGAATGAATATGTGGTGAAAATTGAAGGGCGGGTGAGCCAGCGCCCTCCAGACTCCCTCAACCCTAACCTGCCCACGGGGGACGTGGAAATCTATGCCGATAGCATCGAACTGCTGAGCGCGGTACGTACCCAGCTGCCATTTCAAATTTCCACGGCGGAAGAGGAAAACATTCGCGAAGAGCTGCGTCTGAAGTATCGCTATTTGGATCTGCGCCGGGAGCGCATGGGGCGTAATATTCGCCTGCGCCACGAGGTGATGAAAGCCATCCGTCGCTTTCTAGAGGACCAAGAGGACTTTATTGAAGTAGAAACTCCGATTTTGACCCGGTCCACCCCGGAGGGGGCCAGGGACTATGTGCTGCCATCGCGGGTGAACCCCAGCGAGTGGTATGCCCTCCCCCAGTCGCCCCAGCTATTTAAGCAACTGTTGATGGTGGCGGGGATGGATCGCTACTACCAAATTGCCCGCTGTTTTCGGGATGAAGACCTGCGGGCCGATCGGCAGCCGGAATTTACCCAGCTGGACATGGAAATGAGCTTTATGGATCAACAAGAGATCCTGGAGCTGAATGAAAGTCTGGTGGCCCATATTTTTAAAATGGTGAAGGGGATTGATCTCCCCCGGCCCTTTCCCCGCATGACCTATGCCGATGCCATGGCCCGTTACGGCAGTGATAAGCCCGACACCCGCTATGGGTTAGAGCTGGTAGAGGTGTCGGATATTGTTCAGGATTCAGGTTTTAAGGTATTTTCTGGGGCTGTGCAATCCGGTGGCCAGGTGAAGGTGCTGCCCATTCCCAATGGTAACGATGCCATTTCCAATGTACGGATTAAGCCCGGTGGTGATTTGTTTAAGGTGGCCACCGATGCGGGGGCAAAGGGGTTGGCCTATATCCGCGTCCGTGAAGGGGGGGAAATCGACACCATTGGGGCGATTAAGGACAACCTCAGCGACGAGCAAAAGCAGGTTTTGCTGGAGCGAACTGGGGCGGCAGCAGGGCATCTGCTGTTGTTTGGGGCAGGACCCACCGTTACGGTGAATGCCGCCTTGGATAAGGTGCGCCAGGCGGTGGCGGCGGAGCTAGCGCTGATCGATGGGGATAAGCTCAACTTTCTTTGGGTGACGGACTTCCCCATGTTTGAGTGGAACGCTGATGAAAACCGTTATGAGGCCCTACACCATCCATTTACGGCGCCTAATCCTGAGGATATTGCGGACCTCACCACGGCCCGAGCCTTGGCCTACGATCTCGTGCTGAATGGTTATGAAATTGGCGGGGGTAGTTTGCGGATCTATCAGCCTGAGTTGCAGGCGCAGGTGTTTAAGACCATTGGCCTGACGGATGAGGAAGCGCGGGATAAGTTTGGCTTCTTTATGGATGCGTTTGATTTTGGGGCGCCGCCCCATGGTGGCATCGCCTACGGTCTCGATCGCTTGGTGATGCTAATGGCGGGTGAGACGTCCATTCGGGATGCGATCGCATTTCCCAAGACCCAGCAGGCCCGCTGTTTGCTAACCCAGGCCCCCTCCACCGTAGACGAGCGCCAGCTCAAGGAACTCCAGGTTAAGTCCACCTATAAGCCCAAAAAGAAAGAGGACGACTAGGGGAAAGGAGAAGCCCATGTCCACGGTGATCGCGGCGGTGGTCGCCGTGGACATGGGCCATGGCCGATGCTCAGCTTCTCTTCACATTGAGCGGCTTAACTCTTGCAAAACTATCTTTAACTCCCCAAAAACCTACGCTAGGATCGTAGTGATCACTCCAGAAAATCGCTATATATGGCCATCGTAGTGTTTTTGATTTTGGTGGGTTTACTGCCCCCAGCACTGTCCCTATGGGCGACCTATCGGGCCGAGCGACGGGTGATTGAGCGGTTTGACTTGGTGGTGGAATCAGGACGGTATGCCCCCGTCACCCCTTGGCGGCGTCGACACCCAGATGAGCACTACGTTGACGGTCTGGGGTTAGTCATTGGGGATATCACCTGTCAGCTTAATGCCCGCTCTCCTCACATCCGCTGTGCCGTCAATCCCACCGGCCCCTGTGATGGGTGCCGCTCCTACGAAGGGCGCATCTACGATCTGCCGATTAAGCCCTTGAATTAAGTCACTGTTCCCTACTGGGGCCGCAATTGATAAAGATGTTTCCCTAACCCCATAGCCTTTGATCTTAGTGCCCAAACCCAGCAAGTTTATGGTTAGGGGGACGACTCGCGTCCCAGCCGTGGTTAGCCCGTGCTCCATCTCCTAGGCCGATCAGACCATTGGCCTATCGGCAAAATACCCATAAGCCGAATCCAGCAGCTTGATCTGAAATGAATTATTATCTCAAAAGAAAATTGACAAGTGTGAAAATTAGACATAGCTTGCCCAAGCGAAACAATTTGTTCGTACTTATGCACGTAGACTATTTGGCATATCATTTTTTAACCCTGATTCTTAGTGAACTAATACGAATTCAAAGCGTGATTTTGTCAAGACTGCGGCAATAACTACACGCACAAAGATGCAAGTAATTGCTATACCAGAGATCACTAACGTCCATTTTTATCCATGTCTTATAAAAACTGTTTTTAATTAAAAAATGAGCTACCCAATACATTTCAACTTTGGGAGATAAGAGTAAATGTCTGATGCTGTAAAGCTCACAACAACTGAAGAAGATCTTTCTGGGAAAGATGTTGATCGGTCTAAAACTACGTTAGAGCTAGGAGAACGCCAGTTTGTTGCCGTAGATCCAGCTGAAATTTTGGGCTGGCCTTGCACCACTACCCCAAACCAACAGCCCACACTCACGATAAAAGATAACGATCTATTTCTGATTACGGATACCTCAGGAAATATTGGCGGCTGCGTAGATGCCCATATGGATGGCAGCGTGGGATTATTTTGCCAAGATACGCGTTTTTTGAGTCGATTAGAGCTGCAAATCAATAAAAAAGCTCCCGTTTTTCTAAGTAGCACTGCGCAGCGAGGATTTGCCCTTTCCGTTCTCTGTTCTAATCCTCACCTCAGTGATGACATGGGAGCAGAGACCATTGCCATCCAGCGGGATATTGCCTTGCAAGGTGGACTATTGGAAGAACTGACGCTCACTAACTACAGCACCCATCCCGTCACCTTTGAACTCAGCCTAAGTTTTGCCGCCGACTTTGCCGATCTGTTTGAAATTCGTGGTCGTCAGCGGCCAAAACGCGGCCAACTGATGAGGCAGGATGAATCGCCTAATAGCATTGTGATGGCCTATTTGGGCGTGGACCAGATTTTGATGGAGTCAAGGGTAACCTTCTATCAACAGCCCCCCAAGATCATAGAAGGATACACAGCCGTGTGGCAGCTGACCCTCAATGACCATGAAACAATTTGCCTGGGGTATCGGTTAGAGCCAATCATCAATAATCACAAGGCATCCGCTGTGGATCTACCCACCACTTTAAAACAGGCTGTTGCCGCAGAAACTCAGGAAGAGGAGCACTGGCGAGATAGTATCACCCGCCTCCGTACAGATAACCACGCCCTCAACATGATTATTGAGCGGGCTGAAAAAGATCTATATATTCTGAGTCAGACATTTGGTGAAGGTAATGTGTTCTCTGCTGGGGTGCCTCGATTTTCCACCTTGTTTGGACGTGATGCCATCATCACCGCCATGCAGACTCTGGTGCTAAATCCCACCATGGCTCGAAACACCTTAGTCATCCTAGCTAACTACCAAGGCCAGATAGATAATCAGTGGAGAGAAGAGGCCCCTGGCAAAATTCTCCACGAGATTCGTCTAGGTGAGATGGCTCGTTGTGGTGAGATTCCCCACACTCCCTACTATGGGACAGTCGATGCCACACCACTATGGTTAATGCTCTACGCTGACTACTATAACTGGACTGGCGATCAGGAACTCCTGGAACAGTTATGGGATAACGCATTAGCCGCCATGGGATGGATTGACCGTAGCCTAGAACCTACCGGTTATTTAACCTATGAACAGAGTTCTGAGGGTGGATTACGGAATCAAGGCTGGAAAGATTCTTGGCCTTGTATCGTCGATGCCCAGGGCAAATTAGGGGAGGGTGATATCGCCCTGTCTGAAGTCCAAGGGTATGTCTATGCTACAAAAGTACGCATGGCCAAACTAGCCCGACAGAAAAAACGACTTGACCTGGCCGAACGCTGGGAACAAGAAGCCCTTCAACTCAAAGAGCGTTTTAACCAGGACTTTTGGCTGCCAGAACAAGAATTTTATGCATTAGCCATTGACGGGAGTGGCCAGGTGATGGACAGCATCACATCTAACCCTGGCCATTGCTTAGGGTTAGGGATTCTCGATGAGGCCAAAGCCACCAAAGTAGCTCAGCGTCTTCAATTACCTGATATGTCTAGCGGCTGGGGCATCCGTACCCTCAGTAGCAAGTCCCCTGCTTTCAACCCCATGGGATATCATATCGGGTCGATTTGGCCCCACGATAATAGCATTATTGCCACTGGACTACGGGCTCAAGGACATGTCACCGAGGCTCTAGAGATTGCCCAGGCAATTATCGATATGACCAACGCCCAGGAGTATAGTCGACCTCCCGAGTTATTCTGTGGCTACGACCGTCGTCCCAATGTGAGTCCCGTCCGTTATCCTGTTGCATGTTCTCCCCAAGCTTGGGCCACCGGAGCCATTTTTCAGCTGCTGCACATGATGGTTAACCTGATTCCTGAGGCCACCACCAACTGTTTACGAATAGTCGGCCCTGTCTTGCCAGAGTCAATTCAGCACCTCTCTTTAGAAAATTTACACGTTGGCAATGCGGTATTACATCTGGAGTTTGAAAGATCTCATAAAGCGACAGCCTGCCGTGTTGTTAGCAAACGAGGAAATTTAAAAGTGATTATTGAAGCATAGAAAAGTTCATCGTATTCAATCGGCTAACTCTTTCTGTAACTTTTCCTATGGGTGCAACAATCAAACTTCCCAGTGAAAACTGTTGTACCCATTTAGGAAGAGAGTTAGAAAAATATGACCTATCAAACCTGATATGTATTCTAAACAGGTTTGATAGGCTAAATACCTGGATATAGCTGAATTCACACAATAGGCAGTCATCTTAGGCAATATCTATAGATTCTTGTTGTTTTCCTTGCTGTTTTCTCTTATTTGAAGGAATGTTTTCCTATGGCTCAGTCCTGCTCAAAAACTCCCTGGTGGAAGGGGGCTGTCATCTATGAAATTTATATTCGCAGTTTCTATGCCAATCCTGCGATCACATCCGTAGAACAGAGCCATGAAAAAGACGGTAGCATTGGTACCTTACTTGGGATTGTGGATAAACTTGACTATATCCAAACACTGGGTGTGGATGCTATCTGGATAACACCATTCTATAAGTCTCCCATGAGAGATTTTGGATATGATGTTGAAGATTATTATGAAATTGATCAACGATTTGGGACTATAGAGCATTTCAAACATCTGATTGACGAAGCCCATAAACGAGATTTAAAGGTTGTTGTCGATCAAGTATGGGGGCATACTTCTATTGATCATAAGTGGTTTAAGTCTGAACGACAGAATCTTGTAAGTGAAGAATGCGACAGCAGTTGGTATGTTTGGCAGCCCTCAAAACCGGACGGTATGCCCCCCAACAACTGGTTTTCTTTTTTTGGAGGATCTGCTTGGACATGGGACTCTGAAGTTGATCAATATTATTTACATCATTTCTTAGATACCCAACCTGCCCTAAACCTTCATAACCCAGAGGTAACCGATGAATTGCTAAGGATTTCAGAGTTTTGGCTGGATCTGGGCGTCGATGGATTTCGACTAGATGCCGTACCCTTTTGGATGCATGATCCGGCCTTCACAGATAATCAGCCTCGGGCAAAGGGAGAGGCCCCTGCAGATGGATTTTCCAGGGATTTACCATCCGCCAAGCAGCGGCAAACATACAATGTCGATCATGAGAATCTCCTGCGCTTTCTGACTGAATTTCGTAAGAGTGTGGATTCTAGGCCTGATGCTGAGGATCGATCCATTTTGTTAATGGCAGAAGTTGCTGCTGAAAAGTCCATTGAAGTTGCGGCAAAATATTCACAAAAAGATCGTTTGCATACGGCTTATAACTTCGCTTTGCTGAAGATCTGCCACAACGCTAATGAGGTTGTGCAAACGGTACGGGCTGCCCTAGAAAGCTTGGAGTCGAAAGAAATAGGAGCTGACAATACCTGTTGGTGTATTGGTAATCATGACGTCCAAAGGATCGTTTCACGCTGGGGCAGCTATGCCATCGCCGCAAACAAATCCGATCGCTTTGCCAAGCTAGTGATGTCCTTACACCTATCCTTGCCAGGTAGTATTTGTATTTATCAAGGGGAAGAACTCGGCCTCCCCCAAGCCCAGCTTAACCATGATCAATTGAAAGATCCCTATGATAAAGCATTAGGTGATAAGCAAGTGGGGCGGGATGGGGCTAGAACCGTAATGCCTTGGGAAGAGGAGGAGCCCTACTTTGGCTTTTCTAAAGAACGACCGTGGCTCGATCTGCCTAACAATCTACAGGAGTACACCCAACGTACGGTGGATGGCCAGCAGGAGAATGTTAATTCAGTGCTCCATAGCTATCGAAAATTTTTAGCATGGCGTAAACAGAATCGGTCAACTATCATCCACGGAGATTTTCGCCTACTACGCTCCATCGAAGAACCACTCTTAGCCTTTTCTCTTGAATGTGATGCAGGTGAAGAATTACTATTTGTCTACAATTTTAGCCTGAGAAAGAGTCGTTTCTTGTTGCGTAACTATTGGTATGAATGCATTCCCCTAAAAGATGAGGATAGCTTCCTAAAGGATCTCGATTTTGTGATGGGTAGCCAGAACCAGGTAGGGAGTGCCATTATTTTGGAGCCCCTTAGTTTTTATCTAGCCCGGATACCTGCTGTGTAAATAATAGTCACAGCAGTCGAGACAAAGCTGTAGAATCATAAGCAATCATCACGATCAAGTGAGATTGTTTATGATGAGTTTTTAGAGTTGACCTGTTTTCCAACAAGGAGTAACAATATTATGCGTGCCGAGCGCCCCCTCAGGATTGCTATTGTTTCTACCCTCTGGGAGCAGGTTCCTCCGAAAGTGTATGGTGGCATTGAGCTAGTGGTTAGTCTTCAGGCAGATGGGTTAGTTAAACGGGGACATGATGTGACCCTTTTTGCCGCTGGAGATGCTCTGACTGAGGCAAAGCTTGAACCCGCTTGCCCACTGGCGCTGCGCCATGACCCTGAATCGGAAAACCTCAGTTTATGGCATCTCTTTCGCAAAAATAGGGCCTTGGAGATGGGGCAGTTGCAGAAAGTATATGCACGAGCTGATCAGTTTGACGTTATTCATTCCCATTCAGAACTGTTTCCTTTGCCATTTGCTAAACATTCAACGACCCCTACGGTCCATACTCTGCATATGGATTTGAGTCCAGCAGCAGGGGCACTCTTTGCCCAATATCCTGACCAAGGATTAATCAGCATTAGTGATGCTCAACGGGACCCCTTTCCTGAGCTGAATTACATCAGAACCGTTTACAACGCCATTGATGTAGCTAAGCATCCGTTCTCTGAAACCCCTCAGTCCCCTCCATACTTGGCATTTTTAGGCAGATTATCCTTGGAAAAGGGGGTACTTGATGCCGTTAAAGTGGCGAAACAGGTAGGATTGCCGCTAAAAATTGCAGGAAAGCTGGGCAAAGAAGATGAATCCTTCTACGCACAGAACGTTGAACCTCTGATTGATGGAGAGCAAATTTGCTATATCGGGGAAGTGAGTAATGAAGAAAAAATGGAGCTCTTGAGACATGCCGCTGTGACCTTGTTTCCGGTCAATTGGCGGGAGCCTTTTGGCTTAGTGATGATTGAATCAATGGCCTGTGGCACACCAGTGATTGGGCTCTGCAATGGCTCAGTCCCGGAAGTCATTGAACACGGAAAGACTGGGTTTGTTTGCCAAAATGTTGAAGAAATTGTCAACGCTGTACCGAAAGCGATGGCCCTCAGCCGTCAGTACTGTCGCGACTATGTTGAAAGGCGATTTGGCATTCAGCAAATGCTGGAGGGATATGAGGATGCTTACCAGCAGGCTATTTTGAATAAACAAGCGGTATCATGAGTTCCGGTATGGCATTAGATAGGGTATGACATCGTAGGCCAGGCATGGCGGGCATCACTCAGATTTATAGCCTCCGTGTCCCACCACGCACAGTTTCTTCAAAACTACCCAGACTTAGACGTTTTAGCTAACCGGATCTGCTACTGGATCGGCATTCGCTTCAGGTATCCGAGTATTGATCTTTGTTTTTTGTGTACTAGGGGAGATTGTTTCAGCTCTTGTTGAGGCTGCTTTGATCATTCCTAAAAACAGCGGATGGGGGGCATTGGGGCGAGACTGAAACTCTGGGTGGAACTGGCTAGCGATAAAGAAGGGATGGTCCGGCAGTTCGATAATTTCTACCAGCCGCCCGTCTGGGGAGGTGCCACTGACCACATAGCCCGTTTCTAAAAATAGATTCCGGTAGGCATTATTAAATTCATAGCGGTGACGATGGCGCTCATAGATCACCGGCTGATCGTAAAGTTGGCTGGCCAGGGTGCCGGGCTCTAGCCGACAGGCATAGAGGCCCAATCGCATGGTGCCTCCCAGGTCTACCACGTCCAGTTGTTCTGGTAATAGGTTGATCACCGGGTTCTCACTGTTGGGATCAATTTCAGCACTGTTGGCTTCGGCTAGGTGAGCGACATTGCGGGCCCATTCCACCACAGCACATTGCATGCCCAGGCATAGACCGAGGAAGGGAATTCCCTGCTCTTTGATGTATTCAATGGTGCGGATTTTGCCATCGATGCCCCGGGTGCCAAAACCGCCCGGTACTACAATGCCATGGACGCCTGTTAGATATTTGGCCGGTTCGTCTGCTTCAATGTCCTCGGAACTGATCCAGCGAATGCTCACTTCCGCATGGATGGAGATGGCTGCATGCCTTAAGGCCTCCACCACGGATAAATAGGCATCATTCAGGCTGACATACTTGCCCACAATGGCAATGTCCAGGGTCTGGGTGGGGGTGTACATCCGCTCCACCAGGGTGGACCAGGCGGTGAGGTCGGGGGTGCGGGGTTCTAAATTTAATAGGCGAATGGCTTGTTCCGCTAGACCCTCCTGCTCCATCAGCAGGGGGACTTCATAAATGCTGGCGGCATCGCTGGCGGCGATGACACAGGCTTCGGGCACATCGCAAAAGTCGGATACCTTGGCTTTAATATGTTTAGGAATTGTCTGGGCACAGCGGCAGACTAGCAGATCGGGCTGGAGGCCAATGGATCGTAGTTCTTTGACGGAGTGTTGGGTGGGCTTGGTTTTGATTTCCCCCGCCGCTGGCAGATAGGGAATCAGGGTCACATGCATGTAAATTACGTTTTCTCGGCCCACATCCTTGCGAAACTGGCGGATGGCTTCTAAAAAGGGCAGCCCTTCGATGTCCCCCACGGTGCCGCCAATTTCGACGATCACTACATCGGGGTTGCGGTTTTGGGCTACCCGCCGAATGCGTTCCTTGATTTCATTGGTGACGTGGGGGATCACCTGCACCGTGCGACCGTCGTATTCGCCGCGTCGTTCTTTGTTAATTACCGCCTGGTAAATGGAGCCGGTGGTGACGCTGTTCAGTCGCGACATGGAGGTGTCGGTAAAGCGCTCATAGTGGCCCAGGTCGAGGTCGGTTTCGGCCCCATCTTCGGTGACAAAGACTTCACCATGTTGAAACGGGCTCATGGTGCCGGGATCGACGTTAATGTAGGGATCTAGCTTGAGGATCGATACGGAATAGTCGCGGGACTTGAGCAGACGGCCTAGGCTAGCCGCCACGATGCCCTTTCCAATGCTGGAAACTACACCGCCCGTGACAAATACAAATTTAGTCATCATGCGATCGCAAAGCGAATATTAAACCACACCTATCCCCTAGAAGGGTGGATTTTCCCACAGGAAATTACAGCTTCTAACGGGGTGCTGCTTGAATCCATTAATTGTGCCACAGGGTTAGGGTTGTGCCACAGGGTTAGGGGCTGTTCTCCTAAAGTTTCTCGCGAAGTTTCTCGCGATTAGTGCTGTTGTGAACGGCAGGCGCAAAGCTATAATCTCGCCCGTAGGGTTACTGGAGGTAGGACCATGGTAAATCAATGGACCAGGTGGACAGGAGTACTGGGGATACTGATACCGGCCCTACAGTTTACCGTTGGACAACCCGTCATGGCCCACCCTGACCAGGCCCCAGCTGACCCAGCTCCAGCTGACTTGGCCCAAGCTAGTCTGGCCCAAGCTAACCTTTTTGTCGCCTATCCCCCGGCCAACCACACCACCGTGTCGGATCGGATCTTTTTTATTGGTACCGCTGATCCCGGTCGAGATGTGTTGATCAATGGCAATCCGATTCGCGATCGCAGCTCCGCCGGACATTTTGCCCCCACGATCCCCCTAGTCATTGGCAATAACCGCGTCACCCTGACCCAGGGCAGCGAAAGCGTCACCTTCAACATCACCCGCAATTCCCTAGAGCCCCCCCAGCCCAGCGGCATGGCCTTTGCCGATGGCACCCTAGAACCCAGTCGCAGCCTGGCCCGACAACCGGGGGAACTGATTTGCTTTGGGGCCATTGCCCCAGCCCAGGCCCAGGTGGCCGTAGCCCTAGGGGAGCAGACTATTCCCCTCAGCCCCCAATCCTCCAATGTGGAGCTGCCTCCCAACTACGGGGTACTCACTGAACAGACGGATCCCTATGCCGCCGCTGGGGATCAATTCAGGGCATCCCAATATGCCGGGTGCGCCACCTTTAACCAACCCCAAAATTTTGGGACCCCAGAGTTTCAACTGACCCTCAATGGTCAAACCATCACCCAGGCAGGCGGTGGTCCCATCGAAATTCTGTCCCCCATCACCTTTCAAGTGGCGACGGTCACCGTCGACGCGGGGATTACTCGCACGGGGCCGAGTACCGATTACTCTCGCTTAACGCCATTACCTAAGGGCACCCAGGCTGCGGTGACCGGTCGGGAGGGGGACTGGGTGCGCCTCGACTACGGTGCCTGGATTAAGGCGGCAGAAGTGGCCATTGCCCCCAGTCCCGTGCCACCCACCACCGCCATTCGCGGTGTTAGGTCTCGCCAAGTGCCCGATTGGACCGAGGTGATCTTTCCCTTGCAGGTGCCGGTACCGATGGATGTGGAGCAAGACACCACCAGTCTGACCCTGACGTTGCACAACACGGTGCCCCAAACCGACACCATCTACTTCTCAGACGACCCGGTGGTGGAGCGCATGGACTGGCAGCCCATTTTGCCCGATAAGGCCTCCTACACATTTCACTTTAAAGCCGATCAGCAGTGGGGTTATAAGCTCCGCTACGAAGGCACCAATTTAATTCTGTCGTTGCGGCATCCCCCCACGGTGAGTGGGGCTGATGGTTCAACCCCGCTGCAGGGTACGACCATATTGCTTGATCCCGGCCATGGCAGTGATGCCGACCTGGGGGCTCGTGGCCCGACGGGGTACCCGGAGAAAGATGTGGTCTTGTTGGTTTCTAAACTGGTGCGGGATGAGCTACAGGCTTTGGGGGCCTCCGTGGTGATGGTGCGAGAGGGAGATGAGGATCTGTTTCCGAGCGATCGCGTGGCCGTGATTGATGCCACGGAACCCACACTGGCCCTGAGTCTGCACTACAATGCCCTGCCAGACAATGGCGATGCGCTCAATACGGCAGGGATTGGGGCCTTTTGGTATCACCCCCAGGCCCACGATTTAGCTTTGTTTTTGCACAATTACTTGGTGGAGACTTTGGACCGACCGGCCTATGGCGTGTATTGGAATAACCTTGCCCTCACCCGACCGACGGTCACACCCAGCGTGTTATTAGAGTTGGGATTTATGATTAATCCCCAGGAGTTTGAGTGGATTGTGGACCCGGCAGCACAGCAAGCATTGGCCAAAACCTTGGCCAATGGGGTGGCGGCCTGGGTGGCTAGCCGGTAGGCACCAAGCGATAACTCAGGCCTGGCAAGGCATCCACATATCCTCCGTAGGAATACTCTACTTTCGGATAATGTTAGACTTCAACATATTTAGTTACATTAATAGATGAAACTAAACTCTGGAGTCGCGCTTCGGCGGTAGATGCTGACCGTAGAGTGTCTTCAAATATCCTGTCAAAATCTCCTGGGCGTCTTGCTAGGGAGATTTTTTTTATGTGTGGCAAGGGCAAGGGTTTGGGATGGCGATTACCTATGGTGTGAACTGTGGGCGCAAAGCTATATTGCGTTGGTGTGAATTTGGGGCATGATTTGGGTAGCGGTTTGACCTGACGGCAAGGCTTAAGCACTTGTGCAAAAGACAATGAAAAAAAGTTCGGTATTGTCTTTTGCGTGATAATTCTCTCTTGATTTGTGAAGGTTATGTGGTTCGTCCGAGGTAATACGGATTGTATCCGTGATAACACTTGTGTAACAAGGCAAATTCAGCTATAAAAAGCTTTGGTAATAGTGATTTTATCGATTTTGGTGGAATTTATCGGATGCTAAAGCCTGAAATATAAAATACTTCTTGAGTTCTCCTGAGGTGGCAATAAAACAAGTTATGTTGTGAACAACGCTAAACCGGAGATTTGTTGAAAGCGGTGGGGGCTCTTAGGGAGTTTTCTGCTACCCAAGAACTGTATCTGTATCCATTTAGGTGATGGTAGTGATTGGGGGCTTTTTGTCTTTTGATATTTCTTCAAAATATCCTGTTCGAATCTCCTGAGCATTGTGCAAAGGAGATTTTTCTTTTGAGGTTATGCTATTCGCTCTCTTCTGAAATATAAAAAACTTCTTGAGTTCTCGTGAGGTGACAATAAAACAAGTTATGTTGTGAACAACGCTAAACCGGAGATTTGTTGAAAGCAGTGGGGGTCTCTTAGGGAGTCTTCTGCCACCCAAGAACTGTATCTGTATCCATTTAGGTGATGGTAGTGATTGGGGCGTTTTGGCTTTTGATATTTCTCCAAAATATCCTGTTCAAATCTCCTGAGCATTGTGCAAAGGAGATTTTTCTTTTGAGGTTATGCTATTTGCTCTCTAAGGGGTCCATCGATTCCCTTTGGGATGGGCCATGGGGCGCAAAATTATGTTGCCGGTGGGAATATGGGGAGTGATTGGGCGACGATGGCTTCCTTGAGCATTTCCAGAAAGGCAAACACCGGTGGGGGGAGCAGGGCATCGGCGAGGGTGGCCACGCAGATTACCCGATAGAAGGGCTCTGGTAGGCTGCAAACCTGTACCCCAGGGGGGATGGGCTCGGCGGCTAACCGGGGTGAAATGGCCGCCCCTAGACCTTTGGCTACCATGTTGACAATGGTGGCATCGGAGCGAATTTGATAGGTGGGTCTTAGCTCCACGCCGTACTGGCGGCCATGGTGGATCACCATGGCATCGCAGCTATCGCCGTCGGGGGCCATGATCAAGGGGTGGGAGGTGAGGGTTTCCCAGGTGAGGGGATGGGGCAGCACTGCATCGGGGGGGAACAGCACCACAAATTCATCTCGGGTGAGTTCTGAGGCTTCGAGATCTGGGGCATGGGGCAGGTAGGTAATGCCTATATCTGCTTTGCCCTTGCGTAAGTCGGCTTCCACGTCGGGCCGGTCGTCGTATTCGGCAATGGTAATTGCGATCGCAGGATATCGCTGGCAATACTGGGCTATCACCTCCGGCAAGATGTGGGTGGCGGCACTACGAAAGGCGGCAACGCGCAACTGTCCCCCCTCAAATCCCTTAGCCAAATTGGCCTGTTGATAAATATCCGCAATCAGATGGAGGACATGGCGGGCGCGTTCAATAATCTGTTGTCCCACTGGAGTGGGCACCGCCCCATGGCGACCCCGGGAAAATAGGAGTACCCCCAGGTCTTCCTCGAGGGTGGCAATGGCGTAGCTCACCGCCGACTGGGATAGCTGCAGCTGCAGGGCCGCCTCGCTAAAGCTGCCCCCATCAGCCACGGCGATTAGTACCCGCAGCTGCGAGGGTTTGAGTTGCCCTAGGCGATCCTGTCCCATGGTGTATATGCAGAGTGACCCACCTCATTGTGGCAAGTTCCAGGCCATTCACCTATGGAATCCACTGATAATGTCCATTGGCTGGTCTAATGGGACTCTAATGGGACTCTAATGGGACTCTAATGAGGAGCGGATCAGTCCTATTTTGGGGTATCAACTTAAGCCGGAAAATCCTGGCTAGGTGGGGAATCCGGGGCCAGAAGCCATTGAGATCCTGATTCCTGACTCCTGACTGCTGAATACTATCCTGGGGAAAACGTCCCGCTTTGAGTTGGTACCCCTATTTTTCTAAGTTGAAGAGAAGCTTTTTCTCTTCGTCAGAAAATGCCTTAGGGGCAGGGTTGATCGTTTTTGCTTGGTCGTAGGCTTGCCGGACGGCGGGGCGAGCGGCAATGGTCTCAAACCATCGCTGCAGGTGGGGAAAATCGTTTAAGTCTTGACCCTGCATGGCATGGGGCACAATCCAGGGGTACATGGCCATGTCTGCAATGGAGTAGTCTCCAGCCACATAGTCCCGATCTGCCAGGCGCTGATTCAATACGCCGTAGAGGCGCGCCGTTTCTTTGACATAGCGGTTGATGGCATAGGGAATTTTCTCCGGAGCATAGCCAGAGAAGTGATGGTTTTGCCCCAGCATGGGACCCAGGCCTCCCATTTGCCAATTGAGCCACTGCAGCACCTCGGTCCGGCCCCGCAGGTCCGGCGGTAGGAACTGCCCCGTTTTCTCGGCTAAATACTGCAAAATTGCCCCCGATTCAAACAGACTGATGGGCGCACCGCCGCCAGTGGGAGCCTGGTCGACGATGGCTGGAATCCGATTGTTGGGAGAAATTTTCAGGAATTCTGGTTTGAACTGGTCCCCCTGGCCAATGTTGACCGGGTGAAGGGTGTACGGGACGTTGGCTTCTTCCAGGAAAATCGTGATTTTGTGGCCGTTGGGCGTCGTCCAATAATAGAGATCGATCATGACTCACTGCCTTGTACGAAAATCTTGAACTATTCTAGCGCAGATATCACAGATGCTATTCAACCGGAGTCAGATGCCCTCTGTGCTTGACTCCTAGCCCCTTGACTCCTAACCCCTGGGTTTCTAACTCCGGCCTTCCCCAAGCTATGGCAGGATAGAACGGTTGCATTCATGAGCAGACCATGGCCCTATCAAAGGCAGAATCGAAACAGCTGTTGGAACGGATGATTTTTGAAGAAACGGCTCCCCAGGACTGGGTGCAGGATGTGTGGGGGCTGAGCCCCATGCACGGCGACGAAGCGGCTAAGCTGTTAGATGTGTTTGAGGCCCTGGTGGAGTGCTGCTCTGAAGAGAAGCTGGAGAATTTAGTGCAGAGTCTGGTGATCTCTCGGACGGAGGTATAGACCCCATGGCTCCCTGGGACGTAGATCGATTTTTTGCTGTTATAGAAGAGTTAGTCCTTTGCCATTCCCCCAGTGGTGTAGAAGGTGAGGTGGATCGCTATATCCAGCAGTGGTTGGATAATCTGGGGGTGGACCATCGGCAGGATGAAGCAGACAATATTGTGGTTAAAATCCCCGGTCGCACCAGCGATGGGGCGATTGCCGTTACGGCTCACAAGGATGAAATTGGTGGCATCGTCAAAGGGATTGAAGCCGCCGGATGTCTACAGGTGCGGCGCTTGGGTGGGGCCTATCCCTGGGTTTATGGGGAGGGGGTGGTGGATCTGTTGGGCGACCAGGAAACCATCTCTGGGATTCTGAGCTTTGGCTCTCGCCATGTATCCCACGAGTCTCCTCAAAAGGTGCAGCAGGAAGATAAAGCGGTGCATTGGGAGACTGCTTGGGTCGAGACAAAACTCTCGACGGTGGAGTTGGTGCGGGCGGGGATTCGTCCCGGCACTCGGATGGTGGTGGGGAAACATCGCAAACGCCCGTTTCGCCTGGGGGACTACATTGCTAGCTATACCCTGGATAACAAGGCTTCGGTGGCGATTTTGTTGGGGCTGGCAGAACAGGTCAAAAATCCCCCCGTGGATGTGTATTTGGTGGCCTCGGCCAAGGAGGAGGTGGGGGCCATCGGCGCCCTTTATTTTAGCCAGCGGCAGCGTCTAAGTCGGCTGATTGCGTTGGAAATTTGTCCCCTGGCTAAGGAGTATCCTATCGTAGACGGCCCTCGGCCCGTTTTGTTTGCTCAGGATAGCTATGGCCTCTATGATGAGTTGCTCAACCGAGAAATTCTTTCGGCGGCGTCTACAGTGGGTGTAAATCTACAGCAGGCGGTGGTTTCACAATTTGGCAGTGATGCGTCTATTGCCATGAAGTTTGGCCATGTGCCCCGGGGGGCCTGTTTGAGTTTTCCCACTCAGAATACCCATGGGTATGAGATTGCCCATTTGGATGCGATCGCAAATTGCCTCACGGTCCTCACCGAATATCTGAGTAACGGTGTAGCGAAGTAAGGTCAGCAAGCCACTTTAGAGGGATCTTGGGATTTTAACCATCCCAGGTTTATGATTAATGTGTAATCGTACTACTGTTGATCGATTAACATTTAGATCCGCTAGATCCGCGAACGATTTTTAGTAGAAGGCCAAGAGTTGTTGTATGAATCCTGGATTGCAGAAAGGAAAGCTAGCAACTTGGAAGGACGATCAAGGCTTTGGGTTTATCAAGCCAGAGGATGGTGGTAGAGATGTTTTCTTGCACATTAGTGCTCTGAAAGGCGCAGGTCGCCGCCCAAGAGTCGGCGATACAATTTTATATCAGCAAGTTACTGAATCTGCCAGGAAGATACGTGCCGCTAGAGCCTCCATTCAAGGTGTTGCACCTCGACCTTTGCCTGTTAAGAGAAAAAGCAGCAAAGGTGGCTTACTCGGAATGGCTGTTGGTATAGCCGTTTTAGCTGTTGTTACTGTGTTTACAATGCAGTTTGCTCCTAGTCGTTCTCCCTCACTAATCACATCCATTTTGCGGCCAGAATGTACGATTAAAGGCAATATTGCAGTGGCAACCGGGAATAAGGTGTACCATCTTCCGGGCATGGAGGATTATGAATCAACGGTGATTGATCACACGAAGGGTGAGAGGTGGTTTTGTTCAGAGTCAGATGCGATCGCACAAGGTTGGCGTAAAGCACCAAGATAGCCCATAGCCCCCCATGCATTAGTTCAGATGTTCTTCCTGATTCCTCTTCAGTAAACCAAATAGGATTTCTCAGGCAGTTTTCAGGTTAGGTGCGTTTAATCTAATCACCCTTTTGATTCCAATAAAGCACTATGAAACGCTCAATTCTTGTTTCCCTGGCCCTAGCCAGTACCATGGTTTTTGCCAGCTGCGCCACCCCTAGCCCCACCTCAGTGTCTGAGGCCCCTGCTGCGCCCGATGCAGCTGCCCCCGCCACCGAACAGGCGGCACCGGCCTATGCCGTATTTGCCAAAGATGGGGTGGCCATTGCCGGTGCTGATCCGGTGGCTTACTTTACCCAGAGCGACTATGTCCCAGGTAGCGATGAGTTTACCCATGATTGGGAAGGCGCAACCTGGCAGTTTGCCTCGGCAGAAAACCGCGATTTGTTTGCGGCCAATCCTGAGGAATATGCGCCCCAGTACGGTGGCTTCTGTGCCTGGGCCGTGAGCCAAGGATCCACCGCCGCCATTGACCCCACCGCCTGGAAGATCGTTGATGGCAAGCTGTACCTCAACTACAGTGCCGGTATTCAGAAAAAGTGGTCTAAGGATATTCCTGGCAACATTGCCAAGGCGGATCAAAACTGGCCTGCAGTCCTGGCTAATTAGGACTGGACAGATCGCTTAAGGACACGGCCCTTGGGGTTGTTGAGTGTTAACGGCCTGCCTGCTGCAGAATACAGCTGGACTCCAGGAGCCAAAACTGGTCAGTTTCTAATCGGGTGCAGTTATCGACTGCACCTTGAAGCATAGGCGTTTGGCCTTGTTGGAGCTGGGTCAGCATCTCAGCCGTTAACGCTTGATAGTTATTAGTCCAGTATTTTTGATCCCTGAGGTACTGGGGGTCAAAAGCTTGTCGGTGCACAAGCCATAGGCTCACCCCATATTGCTCAATAAATTGTCGCACTAGGGCTGGGTCATTGGTATAGTGAGCCTTGAGCAAGGCACTGGCGCTTTTTTTCATCGGGTAATAGTAACCCAGATGAAACGCATTGCCATATTCCGGTGCCATCAGGACTGAGCGTTTACCAAAACTAGGAATGTTATTGGCCTCGGTATCCACAGAGACCACCATGGTCTCTTGGGGCTGGGCTTGTAAATACTCATAGATTGCGGCTTGGGTCCCTACCACATTGTTGGGCTTTGGAAAATTGTTGATCAGCAGTGGATAGTAGAAAAAGAGAGGTAATCCAATGGTTAGGAGCACTAGGGGCAGTCCTAGGGTTTGCCAGCGGGGCCTCTGGGCAAAATAGCCACAGCTCCAATCGAGGATGGCTGTCCATGCGATCGCAGACAAAATAGGCACCATCACCAAAAAACTATAGCCTGTGTAGCGGACGGGCATAAACAGTTTGAAGGCAATCACATAGGCCATCACAAACCAGAATAAGGAGACAATGGTTAGTTTGATAAACAGTCGCCAGGTGGGTCTGATCGCCTGGAGCAAACCAAAACGCCTCTTGTTTAAATACATCGGCCAGATAAATAGGGCGGCCAACATGGTGATGGGCGTAAACATTGAGCGCTTAAACAGACCACTGTGGCTAGATAGCCAGCCTAACCAGTAATACAGGAAATTATCCCTAAAAAAAGGATGCCGACCACCGGGTTGAAATTCTGGCAGGGTATGGGCTTGGGCCATGGTCACCGTAGGCCCAAACCCTTGAGAGCTGAAGTAACTAGGCAGAATACCCAGGGCCACAATGAAGATGGCCCAGCCTGCTAACCAAAGTTTGTCAGGATCTACAATTTGGTTAAATTGTCTGGCTTGCCCAATCGAGCTGAAACGGATGGCATGCGCCACATATAACGTGCCTGTCACCAAAGCCACGGGAGGGTAAATCAATGCCAACAACCCCAGGCAGAATAAACTTAACCACCACTGTTGCCGCATAAAACATAACAACAGTGGCACCAACAGGGGCATGACAAAGCCTCGGGGAGAGCCAGAGGACACGTCCTGGGCACACCACATGCTTTGGCTTAACATCACCGATGCGATCACCCCAGTCAGCGGTAAAGGAAAAACCGTGAGGGTTAATTGATAGAAAAATCCTGCGGTAATTGTCCCCAGGATGACGGGTAAAAGCTTGGCAATAGTCTGGGGTTCGAGCGTTGTGAGCTGGCTAGCAATTTGAAAAAAAAACTTGTAGCCCATCGGGGCAATAGACTGGAGATAATCAGCAATCAGATCATTCGGAAACGCCTTGGGATTAGCAAAGCGGTCCATCCAAAAAAGATAATGGCGAGCATCTTCTTGGATGACGTAAGGCGTCGAGAACGCTTGTTGCGTAGCCATCAGACCATATACCAGGGCAAACAAGAGGCTAATGAACAGTCCTAATTTTTGGTGGCGATGGCTCACCTGGGTAGGGGTTAACAGCCCTAGGCGAACGCGTTTAGCTAACATAGTCTGGGTTCCCCTCATAGGCTGGACATAGGCTGGACATGGCCTGGACATGGACTGGATCTAGATATCCTAGTCAGCATCGTTGTCCGGTTAGTTTAGTCCTTTTTCTACCGCTGTTCTTGGTTTGTAACCTAGCTTTGGATGGTAAACTGGCCCAGCCTGGGGCGATCAGTGCTCAGGTGTGGCAAACGCCCTGATGCTTTAGGATGTTTACTCGTCACATGGGTGTTCTAGGCTGAATGCTTTTAGGGGATATGGCTTGTCCTTACCAATGTGACCAACGCTACCATTGCAGTTTGTTGATCTACCTGTGACTTCTTTGCCTCGGACTCAGTCCGCTATCCAAACCTGGGTGTTGCCGATTGCAACGATTACCCTATTTTTCTGTCTCAAGTTTTTATTTATTCGCAATATGGGCTCGACCAACGAGCTGCACCATTTGCCCCTGGCTCGCCATTTTGTCGATCCGACTTGGCTGGCGGGAGATATTTACTATAGTGAACCGCCGGGCTATCGCTTGCTGTTTCAGTTACTCTTTGGCCCCCTAACAACCACGATGGGCTTTCTGGCCACATCCATCCTGGGGCGTATATCCTAGGCTATCTGGCCCTGGCCATTAGTCTATGGACCTTAGCGCGTCGCTTAGGCATCGGTCTACGGACGCTGATGCTGGCCATTGGGTTATTTGTCTATGTCCGTAGACTCCAGGGAGTGATGGCGGGAGAATGGTTGATCGGGGGCATTGAGCCCAAGATATTTGCCTATAGCGCTATTTTTATGGCCTTGTCTGCGTTACTTGGGGAAAGCTACTTAGGGATGGTGGCTTGGCTCGGTCTTGCGGCTTCTTTCCATGCGTTGGTGGGGGGATGGGCCTCGATGGCGATGCTCCTGTTGCTGCTATGGCGACGCCCCAGGATCCTAATGGATCTGCGGCGCTGGTTAGCGGCCGTGCCCATCTATGGGCTGACCAGTGCCTTTGCCCTCACTGCCGTTCTGACCCAGATCCGATCTCCGGTGGAGGAGACCAGTTTTTCTCCTTCCTATATCTATTCTTTTTTGCGTAACCCCCACCATGTGAACCCCCTGGCCTGGTCTTTGGAAGAGTGGCTCTTCCTCTTGCTCTATTTGTTGGCATTCGCCGGTAGTAGCTGGTGTGTCATGGGTTTGAGGGCATCCAAAAAGCCCCAGGAGGCTAAGATCCACCACAATCGGACCGATTTTATCTGCTTTGTGCTGTGTGGCACTGGTTCCGCCAGGTGGGTCAGCGTAAAGGCATGTTGTATATACGATAGACGATAATAGGTTCAGCAAAAGCTGATCTAATCTGGGTGGTGTTATGGATCTATTTTCTCATCCGTGTCCTTGC
>NZ_JAYGIG010000122.1:0-74808 GCF_034932105.1 Leptothoe sp. PORK10 BA2
ACAGCCATGCTGGCAGTCAGTTTGTCGCACGTATGATGACCACCGTTACCAGCTTAAAGGCTCAGAAACGCTCGATCTTTGACTTCCTGACCGATGCGTTAAAAGCCTCTCGACATGGTTCTCCTGCACCTTCATTGATCCCTGAAGGAGACTGACCCCCCTGAATCTTTACCAAAACCCTGAGCTACTTCTTTTGCCAGCTTGCCCTGCATCGCTAACTCATCCAACCCATCAAAAATCACCAGCAACCTCAGTGTTTGATCATCGGGGTCAATCGGGTTTTCCTTTAGGTATTCGTCATAGCGAACAAACTCCCCCACCGCTTTGACCAAATCCCCCGTGGGGTCAAACTGATGCAGCGGAATAAACAAAACAGGAAAGCTACCATGGTGAGCCTGATGGTCAGCAAAAATCTTCGCAAATGAGGACTTTCCCGATCCTGGCCCACCACTGATCACCCGAATCGCATCTTTGTTGTCAGCTGCACGCACCCACCGCTCTAGTTCTGTTTTTAGATCAACGACAACCCGTTCCAACTTATCGCTGTGATCGCTAGCCCCTGTGGTGGTGAAATTTTCGTCGCTGTCTTTACCTGCTTTCTTGCGCTTAAAATAAGCCCGCAGTGGTATGTAAATATCTTCTAGCCCAAATGCCTCGAACATCATGGGCTCTTGAATCTGTTTTTGTAGCCAGGAATTATAGAGTCGCCAACCCTGCTCCCGTTCAGCTGCCTGGGTAAACGGTGTGTTTACTTGAGTAGCCATGCGGCCATAGTCCTGGGGTCGCTGCCGCCATTCATGGTTGAGGGCAAATACAAAATAGGTGGGTAGCCGAGCACTGAGGGTTTCTGCTTGAAACGATGTCAGTCCAAAGCCCTCAAACCATTGCTTCAACGGTATTTGAATTTCTTGCAGCAGTGGCAGCTGCGCTGGATGCTCAAAGAATCTATCGGTAATTTCCAGTTCGCTATTTTCTAACGATAGATCCAGCGTATTAGCCAATTCGTTTATATTTTGATCCACATACCGAATCAAGAACTCGCTGGCTGCCATCAGGTCTGCAATGGCTTTGGTCAAGGCGTTATAGATCAGCGTCCAGACTAATTCAGCTGGTTCATTACTATCTAATCCGATGGCGGCCAGGGCATCCACAGCATCTTTGCCCAAGCCAATCCACTGCCCCGTGGCCCCGTCAACGCCAGCTTTGCCCAAGGCTTTAAAAAATTCCTTAAAGTTTGTTTTGAGTGGCTTATTCCAAACAGCAATGGGCTTCTTGACGGACAGACCAGATTCAGGAGGCATAAACGCTAGCGTTCAATACGTTTTATTGACTCCTAGTGTGGTCAGAGTTGTATATTACGTGGCATAAACCTCTGAATATCTTCAGAATTCTTAATTGTCCCCGTAGGGACATCCCCTAGTCAGTAGGGCGGGCATTGCCCACCGACACTTTTGCAGATTTCCAAACCGTCTGGTCATCAATCTTTTCAGCCATTCATTGTGTAAATGCGCTCATACGCACAGCTGCTGTGCGTATGAGCGCATCACCTTCAGTTCTTGTAACACATGATCTGACTAAGCGTTCGATATTACATTAAACTAGTGGTCCGTCAAGACTAAGATTTGGGATCGATGAGAGTCGCTTACAACGTGCCTGAACCTTATCAGAACTGATGATTAACGATTTATGACTCACCGAGTCAATCCTAATTTTTAGCTTTGACGCTGCACTAGCCGCAATAATCGTGACTACACATTTATCCTGCTTCTCAGCAGCTAATGATTCATAATCCTCAACTAGCGTGAGATAGTGCTGAGCGATGGGTTCATCTGAAAAGCATGCAATAAAGCCAACACTATTATCTGTAATAGTTCCACCAAGACCAATAGCAACGGCTCTAGCTTCTTGTAGTTCAGTCATTAAACTTGATTGCAAAGGGGAATAACATCGTTCCTTCAGATACTAATTGTCCCATGCTCTAGGTAACCGTGAAAAACGAGGTTTATACTGGCTATTATCGTTAATGGTTACAGCTAGAAGTGGTTATGGCTGCATTGTCAGATCATCCCAAAGACTTACATCGATATATTTTGCAAGATCAGCAACCTGTCGTCTGTAATGATGAATTAACCTGGCGAACCTTCATGAATGACGGTGGCAACCTATTAGTTGCAAATGATCCAGCCGGTATGTTTCAAGTAATCACCGTATTTTTAGGCTTTAATTACGGCACCACTGAGCGACCAAAATTTTTCCAAACCACCTGCTTGGGGGCAGATAGCGAAAACAATCCCCACTACTCAGCAACCTGGCAAAAAGCCATCCTACGCCACCGATGCTCCATCAAATGCGGTGAAATTTTAACTAATTTTGAAGCAGAACGAGCAGCAGGGATTGATCGATCTTGGGAGTTTATCGATTGCAATATTGTTCCAGGTGAGATGCAATTCATTCTTAAATCAGAGGCTGATGCATTAAAAGCGATGCCCCAAGACAAGAAACACTGGAAGCGCCGAGGACGAGTGATAGTATTTTGCTTTGATGTGTAGTCTAACCAGGCAGCAGACAGTAAAGCCAAGTAATGCAAGCGCTACCCACAGAAACGTTTGCTTGAGAATTTATTGCGTTTTTACAATCTATACTCGCTGTAGTGAAATGCATTATCCCAAAGATAATCGAGGACTTCTGCCGCTGCTTGCAAGGGTAGGACACGACACGGCGCTATGGGCAGCGATTAAATTGAAACGCCGCCCTCTACAACTATGAACTCAACCTGGCCTGAAAGAGTTAGAAAAGCCTTTCAGACTAACACATAATCATTTTTGCAAGAGGTCTATTGCTATCCTTGGGAAAACGTCCCGCTTTGAGTTGGTACCCGAATGTACTTTTGTTTGGCGGCGAGTCTGCCAACGAGCGCATGGCGAAGCGATTATGGAAAGGGTCTTTCCTTCTGCCCTGAGGATTTGTTTTGCAGCGATTGTATGGGCTTGAAGGGCGATTCGATATGTTAGTAGACATCTACGCTGTCGCTCAATGCATAGTTGTCTCCCCCCTTTTCTATGGCCATCTCCCCATAAATTTGTTCAAGCCGACCCCGCATCGTTGCGTCGGCCACGTGCCTGCGCTACGCTAGCACGCGTCCGCCATCCGGCTGCGGGCGGCTCTCAGGCGTTAGAACGCATCTCTCTAGCGGGCATTGCCCGTGTGACCCAGGTCTCTGAGCAATCGAGTGATTCAACAATACTTTGAGACAACGGATGTCTCGATTAGTCCGAAAAACCTTGTCCTTCTCAAAATCGGTGGAGAATCACATTGGTGCGATCTGGTATTTCATCTAGCATTGCAATGCGCCATTACTTGTCTAGCACTACCTGTGAGACTTCACCCTAGCCCCTCGCCAACTCCGTCGGTGCCATTAGCTGTAACTGCTCCTGACTAACCCAGCGGCTCTGTTGCCCCTGGGCAACTTTGCAGAGGTAATAGTTACCATCATTCAGCAACACCTCCACCGCTTGCACCGACCACTGTTGGTCGAGATAGCGGACGGTGTCCCCCACGGCGGGCACCCAACTGGGTGTGGCCAGGGCGGGTTTGCGAGCTAACAGATAGTCTATGTCTTGCCACAGACGGACCAGGGCTCTTTGCAGTAGCGGGGTAACGGCATCGGCGCTGGCGGCCAGGACTAGGGTGCTGAGGATCATCAAGGGAAGTGCGATCGCACTGCCTACCAGCAATTCCAAATTCGGAACGAGTTTGCCTCATTTCAGACGATGAAGCCTCCTCTATAGAGCTTGATCTGAACGAGAAATCAATGGTTTCAGGTGTTTGTAAGTTTGAATTTGAAATTGCTGCGCCTACTGCCTAATCTCTCAAGACGCTCCATAACCTGCTGGCTTCTCAAGAGAGAGCCTGTTTTTCAACGGGGCCTCGTCCATCTACAAGGGGATGTTTTCGGATAAAACCATCCCCTTGACAATTTTGGATATTTCGATAATTATCAAAATATGACAGGCCACCACCCTAGATCCGTTAAAGAAATCGCCGCTACATTTGCAGCCCTTGGGCAGCCCTCACGACTCAGCATCGTTCGGCTCCTCTTATCGGCCTATCCCAAAGGCCTACCCGCAGGAGAAATTCAGCGCGAGCTCGGCATTACGGCATCTACCCTGTCCCACCACCTAGACAAACTTCGTCAAGTAGGTGTTGTCCAGGCAGTAAAGGACCGCCAGTGGATTTGGTACAGTGTCCAGTCTGATACCCTAAAGCATCTGATTGACTTCCTCTTTGAGGAATGCTGTACCCGCAACCAGGTTGTTAACCCCGAAATGTATGAGTTAACTGACATCCCTGCCCCGATCCCCTGCCAAAATTGTCCTGATTAACTCGAAATACAGAAATGTCCCATGGCTGTCTCTTTAACACTCATTGCCATATCCTTTATTTTGATTATTCTCGAAATACCGAAGGACTTCTACCATGATCTCAGCTGGTTTAACTTACAGTGTGTTGTTTTAGGAGAACTTTGCCGTGCATCCCATCCGTGTTTTACCCAATGTCGAACTGCAGTCCGGGGATCCAATTGCTGAGCAATGTATTCAGCGAGGGTTAACGACATTCCACCAGGCGTGTCAATGGGTTAAGGATTTGCCCTATGGTGCCAACTCCAGCAGTGAGGACTCGGTGATTTTATTTGAAGAGGGGTATGGTAACTGCACCACTAAGCATGGTGCGATCGCACGCCTCGCCGCCGCCCATAATCTCCCCATCTCCAAACATCTAGGCTTCTACCGTCTCAACGACGACATCGTCACTGGTGTGAGCGCCATCCTCCAACCCCACGGTCTCGACTTTATCCCCCAGAGCCATTGTTTTTTGGTTTATGGAGATTACTGGGTAGACCTCACCGAGGGCAACTGCAACGGTAAAAACAAAACTATCGAAGACTATGACTTTGTTGCCCAAGTACAACCTGATCTCACCGAAGCTGAGCATGAAGCCATCTATCGTGAGTATCTGAGACATTACTACAGTATCCAACCCCAGTTGGCGACCCTAGGAGAAGACATGATATTTGATCTACTGATTAGCTGCGACCAACAACTCAGTTACCAATGCTCCATCATGGCTAGTTCCCTGGCCAAGGCCAATACCCTGGTAACGGGTTAAACGCGATGTCGGCCCAGCGCTCCAATCAAAATCGCATGGGAACGGGCCCAGCGCTCCCACAAACGGCGTAGTCATTCAAACGGCGGCGGTCAACCGGTATGGCAACTGGAACTATGGCGGTCGCTTAGGCTAACGCATCAGGCTCCGGTCGCAACAACTTTCTGGCCATCGGAGAACCGATAGGGACCGTCAAAGTCTCCGACAAAGATGGTGTGGGAAACCAGGGTGTCATTGGCCCACACATGAAACTGGTAGGCGGGAGGCTCCATGGTAAATAAACTTGTGGACTCGCGGTCAAACACCAGTTTTCCCTGGTGCACCAAACTTGGCTGGGCACTGGCGATGGTGCCCGCCCATCGCCGGTACATATTCCGGTGGAGATGGCCACAGCTCACCCGTTCCACCTGGGAATGTTGGCCAATCAGGTCTGCCAAAGCCTCTCGTCCCTCCATTTCATTTTTATCCAGCCTGGGAATTCCCGTCTTAAACGGGGGATGGTGCATAAAAATCAGAGTGGGGGTATGGGGTGCAGCGGTCAGTTGTGCATCCAGCCAGCTCAACCGCTCCCCGTCTATTCTGCCTCCGCCCTGCCCAGGAATGGTGGTGTCTAGCATAAGCATCCGTACGGGGTAGCTATCCACCCCATAGCTCAGGTGGCCAGTGGTCGTCGGTAGATAGGCATGATCCGCCAAGATCTGGCGCAGGTTCTCCCGGTTATCATGGTTTCCCGGCATCACATAAACAGGGCAAGGGAGGGCCGCCAGCATTTCCTTGAGGATGATGTATTCTTCTGCTGTTCCCCGCTGAACCAAATCCCCAGAGGCGACCACCACATCGGGGGATGGTGAAAAATTAGCGAGATGATTAAACGCTTTTTGCACTAGGGGATGGGTGTCCACCACACCGTAGGCCAGTTGCCCAGCAGCCTGGACGTGGAGGTCGGAGATTTGGGCAATGATGGTCATGGAGGGTGAAGGGTAGGGGGCATGGTTAAAAGAGCCGTCGGTCATGGGCGCAAGACATTATGGGGCTAGTCCTGGAGACTGGGGCATCTAAATGACACAAAGATACGGTTGTCTGTCAGTTTAAATGAAACAAAGATGAAACTAAAGATACGGTGTCTGTCAGTTTAATGGAGAACTCAAGGGAGAACTTCGTTCCCACAAGCATCCAGCAAAATGGGCAAGAAGTGATCGAGATCGGGGGTTTTGAGCTCGGCAACTTTCGCCAAATCATCCCAGCGGCGAAGTTCCACCGCATCTTCGGCATAGGACTGTTGAATAAAGGCCTTGGCCGCCTCTGGCGTAAAAACCCCTCCCTGTAGTTCAAGGCTCCGCTTGGACGCATGGGACAGGGATGCCCAGTAGCTGTCCTCCACGGCGCAAAGATAGCGTTTAGCGGCCACGTGGAGCCGAATGGGCGTGGTCACCGCCGCCGGAAACAGGGTTTCTAACACAGGCACGGCGCGATCTTCATGACGATCGTCAATCCCTTGCAGGGCGGGCTCCTCACCCAGATGGTGAACCAAATGGCCTAGGTCGTGGAGTAGGCTAGCGGCAATTAGCGAAGAGGATTTGCCTGCTTCTTCGGCCAGGGTAGCGCATTGGAGGGCATGCTCTAGCTGGCTGACGGCTTCGCCACCATATTGGGATTGGCCACGGTTTCGATAGAGATCGATAATTTCAGTGAGGGTAATCATGGTGTTGTCAGTGGGTAGGGAATAGGAAATTGTTCAGGGAGCTGCTAAAAGATAAAGTCTCTGAATTGGGTGGGTAAAAGGTAAGGGAAAAAGAAAAAGATCTGTGGTATTTTGGTTATCTTCAAGCCCCGAATAGAAGAAAATCTCTAAAAATCTCTTAGATGGAGCTGGGGCAGATGGAGCGGTGGCCGGGAAAGGGCATGGGAAATGGTTTAATTTAACAACTACGAACTATCAACGGATGCCTTGGCGGTTTTTACATCGTTTGGCTAACCCGTTGGCCCTTGATGAAAATACTACGAATCGCGCTGGGTAAGTTATTGTCAGTGGCTATTAGCAAACAATCTGCATCATAGCCGGGGGCAATTTTACCTTTTTTATCTCCGATCCGGGCCGCATGGGCGGGATATTCGGACACACATTTCCAAGCCTGTTCAAAGGGCATTAATCCTTTATTGGCTAACAGAAAAGGCGCATGGAATAGGGACGGATAGTGGTAGTCGGAACAGAGACAGTCCAAGACTCCCGCTTGGGCCGCTTCCGCTACCCCCATATAGCCCACATGGGAACCGCCCCGCACTAGATTGGGAGCCCCCATGAGCACAGCGGCACCATAGGCTCGAGATTGTTCCGCTAGGGGAATGGCGGCGGGAAATTCTGCGATCGCAACTCCCCGTTCCTGACTCTTTGCCACATCCTCCTCCGTTTCATCATCATGGGAGGCCAACGGAGTTCCCAATTGATGACACCGTTCCACCAGCACCTCGAATTGTGAGAGACCGATGGCTTGGCGATCCCAGGCAGATTCGATCAGGGCTCGGATGGCCGTTTCCGATAGTTTGATGCGCTGGCGCAGACCTTTGGTATAGCGCTGCAGGGTTTCATCATCCAGGGTAGGCGGCAGATGATTATTCAACGACAGTAACGTAACTTGGCGGGTCTCTAGCCAGTCGCACAGCTCATCAAAGTTGTCTGTGTTCGCCTGCTCATGGCGAATATGAACCCGACTATCCACGGTCAGGGAATGCTTGTTGCCATCGTTTAGTCGGGATACCAACCTGCGGGCTATCTCCCGACTGCGTAGTCCCGGCTCAAAGGAGTCCGTAATCGAGTAGAAGAAAGTGGTGATGCCTGCGGCCAACAGCGCCCTGTCGTTTTCCACCAGGGCCATCTCCAATGGCAATGAAATCCCAGGGCGGGGGCAAATCATCCGCTCAAAGGCATCACCGTGGATATCCACCATGCCGGGCAGCAGCTGCAGTCCCCTGACTGCTAAAATCCCATATCCTGGAGGCACGGTATCTTGATTAACCGCCACAAACTGACCGTCTTCAATCAGTACCGTGGCGTCCGCTAACCATCCCCCAGGAGTGAGTACCGTGGCACCCTGGAGAGCGTATTTGTGAGGGGTGGGGAGAGACATAACAATTCACCTAGGCGATGCGCTTACCCTGGTTGTACACAGCGGTGAGTTTGGGCACAACACCATCGTGGTGCAGGGTGAGGATATCCGCCCGCTTGCCCACTTCTAGACTGCCGCGGTCGATATCTAAACCGATGGCCTTGGCCGGATTAATGGTAAATAACTTCATTGCCTGGTGCAGGGGTGTCTCTCGCCCTTCAGCAATCACGAACATTGCCTGCACAAGACTTTGGGGCACATAATCCGACGAGATAATATCCACCAGATCATGTTCCACCAATGCCATGGCGGACACATTGCCAGAGTGGGATTTACCCAGGATCAGGTTGGGGGCCCCCATGAGCACCTGCAAACCATGGGTATGGGCTTCTTTGGCCGCATCGAGGGTGGTGGGAAATTCTGCAATTTTAGCGCCGTCAGCCAACGCTTCCTGTACATGTTCAGGGGTGGCATCATCATGACTGGCCAGACAAATATCATGGTTTCGGGCCATGTTCACCAATTGGCGACGATTATCTTCGGCATGTTGGTGTTGGGCTGCGATGCGATGGCGGATGAAATCTTCCATCTCCCCTTCACTGACGCCGTGCTTGCCCTGGTAGTATTCCTTGTACTTTTCGATTTTGACAAACTGTCGCTGGCCGGGGGTGTGGTCCATCAAAGAAATCAGCGACAGCATAGGGTGGTTGGCATAGGGTTCAGTGGTCTCGTGGACTTTGTCGTACCCTAGCTCACACCTCAGGTGTAGCCGATGATCCACCGTAAAACGACCGGCCATTTTCCCCTGGTATAGGGTATCGATCATGGGGCTAAACTGGGTCATGCGCATGGAGTTGGGGGTGATGTCCCCAATGGAGATGGCATCGCACACCGTCGTAATGCCTGCCGCCGCCAAATCCCGATCGTGATAGACCGCCGCCGCATCCAGGGGCCAGTTCACCTTAGGGCGAGGAGACATGCGTTGCTCTAGATTATCGGTGTGGAGTTCCACCAACCCCGGCAACAAATAATCTCCATCGCCGTTGTGTCCCTGGTTCACAATTCCGGGTTGAATATCGGCAATTTTGCCATCTTGAACCACTAGGGTGCCCACCAACTCCCCATCCGGTAGCTGCAGGCGATAATTGGTAAAAACGTGTTCTTTCATCGTTCAAATGTGGGTAGAGGTTGTGGGAAGGTTAAAGCACGATTACAGACCCGTTCTCGCACTTCATCGTCATGAAAAATGCCCACCATGGCACATCCCTGGGCTTTACGATCGGCAATCAGCTGCATCACCACCTCCCGATTCGCTGCGTCCAGGGCCGATGTGGGTTCATCCAGCAACAAAATGGGGTAGTCCACAGAAAACGCCCGGGCAATGTTAACTCGCTGTTTCTCTCCACCGGAAAAGGTGGTGGGGGACAGATCCCACAGTCTCTCCGGTAAATTTAAGCGGCTGAACAAATCCCGAATTTTGTTGTAGGCGATTTCAGGGTCCACCCCTAACTCCATCAGAGGTTCCGCCGCTACCTCCAGAGCGGGCACCCGGGGAATTACCCGCAGAAACTGACTCACGTACCCCAAGGTGTGCCGCCGCAGGTCCATGACCTGGTGGGGCTGAAGTTGGGGCAGGTTGACCCATGTCCCTTGGTGCCGTAGCCAAATGTCTCCTTGATCAATGCGATAGTTGGCATAGAGCGCCCGCATGAAGGTGGACTTGCCAGAGCCGGAGGGTCCCTGGAGGGCTACACATTCCCCCGGCTCAAGGGTGAGGGATACCCCCTCTAACACCGATAACTGGACACCTCCTTGGTGATGGAGGACGAAGCTTTTATGGAGCTGATGGGCGTGGACAACGGCTCGAGTATCTGTGGGCGCGATGGAAGAGAGGGGGAAATGGGTTGAGGTGCTCATGCCAGACATATGCTAAGGGATTTGCTAAGGGGTCTGCAAACGGTAACGTCGCCGAATTTGGCAGGAGAAAGAGCAGGGGATCGAAGTAGGCCATATCCTGCGGACAAGCCTCCGGATTGGCGGCAAAATCATCGCGACAATCCGGAGGACAAAATCCAACGGTGTGTCCCTGATCGGTGGTCAACAAATCTGACTGCACCGGCTTGCCGGAGCGGGGGCAAAACTTGTTCAGGAAGGGTTGAACCAGTTTGATTACTTGGGGTTATGGGATGGAATAACATACTCTTTCCAAAATAAATTCATTAGGGAATTAATGTGGCATTTACTAACTGCTGGGTATAGGGATGGTGGGGGTCGTCCAACACCTGATCCGTCAGTCCCGCCTCCACCACCTGACCGTTTTGCATCACCATCAGTCGATGGGCCAGCAGTCTCACCACCCCAATATCATGGGTGACGAGAATGACGCTGAGGTTAAGGGTCCGCACCAAAGAGCGCATGAGATCCAACAGCCGAGCCTGCACCGACACATCCAGACCGCCCGTGGGTTCATCCATCAGCACCAACCGGGGACGGGTGACCAAAATGCGGGCAAGCTGTAAGCGCTGCTGCATGCCGCCGGAAAAGGTGGTGGGAAAGTGGTCGATGCGATCCCCAGGAATTTCCACTTCCTTGAGCCATGCCAACGCTTCATGGCGAATATGGCCGTAGTGGCGATCGCCAATATCTAACAACCGTTCACCAATGTTTGCCCCGGCGGTGACGGTCATCCGCAGCCCATCCCGAGGATTCTGTTGGACAAAGCCCCATTCGGTTTTCATCAACCGACGACGGCGGGGCTCTGCTAGGGTGCGTAGGTCAATGCATCGATCCTCCCGATCCCGATAGGTAATCTCTCCCCCATCCAGGGGCACATGGCTTACCAATCCATGGAGCAGGGTACTTTTACCCGATCCGGATTCACCGATGATGCCCAGCACCTGCCCCGGATACAGGTCAAAGGAAATGCGATCGCAAGCCCGCAAATCCCCATAATATTTTGTTAACTGATGAACCGTTAATAATGGCTCCATCCCATGTCACCTCCCTATTCACCTAGCTTTTGTGTCATCCCCAACTGCGATTTTTGTCGC
The DNA here is from genome assembly GCF_034932105.1 of Leptothoe sp. PORK10 BA2. Classification (NCBI taxonomy): domain Bacteria; kingdom Bacillati; phylum Cyanobacteriota; class Cyanophyceae; order Nodosilineales; family Cymatolegaceae; genus Leptothoe; species Leptothoe sp. PORK10 BA2. The sequence goes on from NZ_JAYGIG010000122.1 coordinate 11,318, forward strand.
TGTTTACAGCTTTTGTATCGTCCCCGACTGCGATTTTTGTCGCTGTTCGCAATAGTCCGTATCCGAACAAATCCACAGGCGCCCCCCCTGATCGTCCATCACCACCTCGTCTAAATAGCTGTCGGTGGCCCCACAAAACCCACAGGCATGCTCCCAGTTCTCCACGGAAAAGGGATGATCCTCAAAATCCAAACTCTTCACCTTGGTGTAGGGGGGAATCGCATAAATCCGTTTCTCCCGCCCTGCCCCAAACAGCTGAAGGGCTGGATTCATATGCATTTTAGGATTGTCAAACCGGGGGATGGGACTGGGATTCATCAGGTGCCGATCGTTCACCATCACCGGATAGTCATAGGCCAAAGAGATCCGACCAAACCGGGTGATGTCCTCATAGAGCTTGACGTACATGGGGCCATACTCTTCTAGGGCATGCATTTTGTTGGCTTCGGTGAGGGAGGGTTCTATAAAATATAGTGGCTCCGGCATGGGCACCTGATATACAAATATCTGGCCTTCCTGCAGCGGGGTTTCTGGAATCCGGTGACGGGTTTGGATGAGGGTGGCGGCTTCTGTTTTTTCCGTCGTATCCACACCACAAACCTTTTTGAAAAAGCGCCGAATATTGACAGCGTTGGTGGTATCGTCCGCCCCCTGGTCAATGACCTTGAGGACATCATCTTGGCCGATCACCGAGGCGGTAACCTGGATTCCCCCCGTCCCCCAACCGTAGGACATGGGCATTTCTCGGGAGCTAAAGGGAATCTGGTGGCCAGGAATCGCCACCGCTTTGAGGAGGGCACGGCGGATGGATCGCTTGGTTTGTTCATCTAGGTAGGCAAAATTAAACCCCGACTCAGGAGAACTTTCCGAGGAATTTGGTGGAGAAGAATTTGGAGCAGGGGACGTTTGGAGGGGCATGATGGCAATTGGTGAGGAGGGTTATGTAATGTTTTTAATGTCGCCAACAGGTAGTCGCAGGCGGTGTTAATTTCAACCGAGGGGGCTGCGGCACAAACCAGTTGGCACAAACCAGTTGACACAAACAAAATTTTCACGACATTCCCCCCCTGGCAACGTCATGGGCCAAGGCATTAGGTGATTTATCTTGAAGACTTGACGGAGAGTGTTCTCGGTCCCCAGCAGATGCACCGTTTGTCCCCACCGTCTCCGCTGGAGAAGTCTGAATGCCGTGGGCTCGATCATAATCCTGACGCAGTTTGCGAATCAGGTTAAGCTCCGCCTGGAAGTCAATGTAGTGGGGCAACTTCAGGTGCTGGACAAACCCTTGAGCCTCAATGTTATCGGAGTGATACAGCACAAATTCTTCATCCTGGGCAGGGCCATCGACGGATTCTCCCAAATCCTTTGCTTGCAATGCCCGATCTACGAGGGCCATGGCCATGGCCTTGCGTTCGTTGTAGCCAAAGGTTAAGCCATAGCCCTTCGTGAATTGGGGCGGCATCTCTTTGCTACCCTTGAACTGGTTTACCATCTGTACTTCCGTGACGGTGATGTCGGCGATGGAGATTTCAAATCCGAGCTCTTCTGGACAAATCACCATCTCCACATCCCCCATGCGGATCTCGCCAGCAAAGGGATGGTTCTTACCGTAACCCCGCTGGGTGGAGTAGGCCATGGACAACAAAAAGCCTTCGTCTCCTCGGGCTAGAGTCTGCAATCGGGCATCGCGTTCCGTAGGGGTTGTCAACGATTGGCGGGTAATGTCGAAGGGAGGTGTCGACGGCGAGGAAGAGGGGCGAGTCTCCCCAGGAAATGGTAAGGGAGCATTGGTCGGAATTGCTGTCGCCGACAGATCATGATCAGGGCGAGGCGCCTTTCCCGATACATCGTTGGGGGCAAGGTCAGAAGACACCGACATTAGCCCCTCCCGTTGCAGCAGTGCCATCACCCGAGGCACCCATTCGTTTGGGCTGCCCGCCTCATGGGAGGGGGCTTTAAACTGGTTGTTTTCCGCTGCCAGATTAAAGTCCAACAACCGATGAATATAGTCAAAGGTGGGGCCGAGCTTTTGACCACCAGGGGCTTCTTTGAAAACGGCAGAAATGCGTCGCTGTAGCTGAATTCGGCCAGTGTCCAATGGTTCGCTATAGTACAGCCGGGGTAGGGTGGTGCGATAGGCCCGCACTAAAAAAGCAGCCTCCACCAGATCTCCCCAGGATTGTTTAATGGCAAGGGCCGCCAGGTCCGGATCATAAAGGCTACCCTCCGCCATCACCCGATTCACCGCCAGCTGCATTTGTTGCTTAATCTGTTCTAGGGACAGTTCTGGCACATTCAGATCTCCTCGCCGTTTCGCCTTTAATAGGGCTTCGGCGTTTTGAATGGCCTGTTCTCCACCTTTAACGGCTACATAGGGCATGGATGTTTATCTCTCTACTCTTGAGGAACGCAATAAAAATTCAACAATTCAAAAAAAACTAAAACTCAACTCGATAGCTATAGCCGTGTTTCTCAAACCCCAAGGACTCGTAAAACCCATGGGCTGCTTTGCGGCGCAAATTTGTAGAGAGGGTGAGTTTGTAACAGCCTGCTGCGCGACAGGTTGCGATCGCAAATTCCATCATCCGCCGACCAATTCCCTGCCCCTGGAGGTGAGGCGTCACCGCCACCCCTTCCACTACCCCTGCGGGACTGCAGTGGTGGACCAAGTTATCCACCATCAGCAACGAAAACGTGCCCACAATCACCCCAGCCCCCTCTATGGCTTGAGAAGAGTTCTGACCTATTCGATCCCCTAGGGCATCTACAGCTACCCATAGTTTGTAGTTAGGATAGAGCTGGATTGTTTGGAACCATTGCTCAGCCTCCTGCAACGCGGGAGCCGCACCTTGGTCCAATCCAGACTCTTCGTAGAGAGCCACCACGGCGGGAAGATCCGCTAGAGTACCGGGGCGAATGGTTAAGGCCATGACCATTGTTCTATCCCATCCCAGCTAACGTTCGAGGTGGTGTCGAGACAATCTGGGCCGTACGGGGCAGTCCCACCACTCGGTTCCCAGCAAAACACCAACAATCCAACCCGAGGGGATAGTCCAGGGAAATGTCCTGCCACTGTGACCAGAATGTATGGGAGAGGGGAAGACTCACCGATATCTCATCTAAAATGCCAGGCCCCCGCAGGGAAACCTCCTCTCCCCCCTCCAGGCTAGGCACCTGAATGAGTAAAGAGGTGGATGCCTCGGGATACTCTGATGTGCCGAGACTAAATGTCGCCAAATCAGGCGCCCTGGACACATCCCAAATCACCGCGAAGTCAGCAGCCTGGGGATCTTCGGTGAAGTAACACCCCGCATGGAAAACTAGCCAGTCCCTCACTTCTTCTGGAAACCCTGGCTGGAGCCATACGGTAGTCTCTAAATCCAGTAAGGTCAGGCACGCTGCCCCACATGCCCCATTCAACCCGTCCGGTGGGGTGACGTCAGCCGTTACCTGGGGAATGCCCGGTCGGCTCAAGCTATTCAACAACCCTCGAAAGGTTTTCTGGGCCGCCTGCACCGGATTTTCAAAACCCGCCAGTTGGGTCAACATTAGACTAACTCTCCCCCCGCCGCATCGTAAAGAAATTCACCCGAGTCGCCTCCACTTCCGCCGCGTTTTGTTCCCGCCGCCGTTGGGCCAGGTCTTTCAATGGGCCAAGCACCTGGGTATGCACCCGATCATGCCAGCGGGCATCCTGCAGCAGGGCATCACACACCGCCGCCAACTCCGCATGGCGCTGAGACCGCCCCGCCACGTAGCCAAATCCAGCTAAGGGCTTTTCATGCTCGGCCAGACCGTCTTGATTTCCTAACTGGATAACACAGCGAGTGATCGTCATCTCACCCAAATTAAACGGTTGGCCGGAGCCCTCCGCCCGTCCTCGCACCATGGCCAACCCAATTTCCGGAGAACGGAGAAATTGATACTTCGGCAGATCTCCCAGGGCCGCGACCTGCTCCTCTAAAACCGTGGGGACCGCCTTGGATAACAACGCCATCCATTGCTGTCGAGCTGACTGATCGAGCACATTCGCCCCTTGTTCTGAACCAGATTTAAATTGGCCATTCATGATCGTCACGATTAATTACCGAATTCACCAGCCTTTAATCCTTCTTTAAGGAGATATTAACTTAATATAGATGTCTAGACAAATTATGGAGTAGTTTCATGATAAAAACAACCCTATCTTTGTAAGCCGCTATACTTTCCCTAGAAGAATATGGAGTGGTGGTCTTGTGCACTATATATGGTGATAGGCCCGTGGTTTTGAGCTATCATCCCTCTCCCTCCCCCCAAGTTAACCACCAAACCCTTAGCATTTTTATAGGTTCCCCACGGCCCATGTCCTCAGAGTCATCCGAATCGTTGCCTCTCTATCTACAAATTGCAGCTAAACTGCGACAGAATATCCAGGAAGCGGTGTTTCAAGTGGGGGATCAGCTCCCCACGGAGATGGAACTCAGCGCTCAGTTTGAGGTTAATCGCCACACCCTGCGACGGGCGATGGAGGTCTTGCGTCAAGAAGGGGTAGTCGGGGTGGAACGGGGGCGCGGCACCTTTGTCATGGCGGCCTCGATTGCAGTTCCCATCGGTAAACGCGTACGTTATAACGAAGCCCTCAAAGCCCAATCCATCACCCCCCGATGGAAGTTGTTGCGGGTGATGGAGCTAAAGGCAGACTCCAAGTTATCGAAACACCTAGAAATCGATCTGGGGGATTCGGTGGTGTTGTTTGAGCGGGTAAGTCTCACAGAGGATATTCCCATTAGTTTATCCAGCAGCTATTTTCCGGGTCACCGATTCCCTGAGCTGGCCAACCATTGCCAAACCTATCGCTCCGTCTCAGCCATGCTGTTCCAGGAATATGGCTGTGATCACATTCGCCGTAGTACCCGTATCTCTGCCCGCAGTGCTCGCCCGAGGGATGCCCGTCTCTTGCGAATGCCCGCTACGGTCCCTATCTTGTTGTCGGAATCCATCAATGTTGATCAAACTGGAGCGGTGATCGAATACGGTGTGGCTCGGTTTCGAGGAGACCGCATGGAACTGGTGATGGACAATACTTCAGACTAGTTCAGCCCAGTTAAGTCGGGTTGCCGGATCAATTGGGTAGGTTGTCGTTGCAGAACGTAGACGTTGTCTTCCCGTAGAGTGACTCAATTGGGGCAGCTCAGTTAGGTTAAGACGGATCAATTCCACGGAAAAGCTTGTCCAACAGAAATTTCAACCAAATCGGAGACGTAAAAAGCGAGCTATTTTTTAACCTCCAGACAACAAAACTTTAATCTTCTGTGGGTCACCCCTTAAGCTTTCTCTAGAATTATAAGGTCACGTCCTGGGTCTTAGATTTGTCTAGACATCTATCCACTATGGATGGCTGGACATGCTCTCAGATGGTCCGGCTATCGCTAACGTTCCCGCAAGGGCAGGAGTTCTATCCTTAATGGCAGAAACAGCATTGTTAGAGTCATCATTGACCCAACCCGCCGTTCAGGTAAATGGTCTTTTCAAAGCATTCAAGGGGCAACCCGCCCTGAAGAATGTGGAGATGACGATTCAGACGGGTGAAATGGTGGCTCTAGTGGGGGCTTCCGGGTCCGGAAAGTCCACGCTGTTGCGCAACCTCAATGGCTTGCAACAGGCCGATCAGGGGCGAGTGGAAATCTTCGGGAATGTCCTGCAGTCCGATGGTAAATTCCACTCTAAGGTGCGTTACCTGCGCAGTCAGATGGGGTTTATCTTCCAGCAGTTCAACCTGGTAAACCGCCTAACCGCCCTGGAAAATGTGCTGGTGGGAAATCTTTCCCGCATGTCTCCTTGGCGCTCCTTGATCCGCAACTTTAGTCAGGAGGAGAAGCTGAGGGCCTTAGCAGCTCTAGAGCGGGTGGGCATTCTAGAGCAGGCCTATAAACGGGCTTCGGCGTTGTCTGGTGGGCAACAACAGCGAGTCGCCATCGCCCGCTGCTTGATGCAGGGGGCGAAGATTATCCTGGCGGACGAACCCATTGCCTCTTTAGACCCGGACTCTGCCCGCAAGGTAATGGAATTGCTCACCACATTGAACCAAGAACAGGGCATCACCATTGCCACTTCCCTCCACCAGGTGCAAGTGGTGCGGCGTTATTTTACCCGTTCCGTTGCCCTACGACAGGGGGAAGTTTGCTTCGATGGTCATACGGCGGACCTTGATGACTCTCGCCTTGATCACATCTATGGTTCGGCCGCTGAAGAATTGGTCTTGAGGGGACATGCTGAGCTGTTTGCCAGCTAGTTTTTCCCGAGGTCAATGGTTTCCCACACACAACCTCCCATACAGAAAACACAGGTAAAATCACGAGGAACGCGATTATGTCGAACTTTTCCTGGCGTCGGTTATCTTCTTTGATGACAGTATCTGCCCTAACCCTTTCCACATTGGTCGCTTGCAGCGGCGTCCCCACCGCAGATACCGCAGCAGATACCGCCACAGACACCACTGCTGAAAGCGCTGACGCTGATGCGACCACAGAAGGGGGTGTCTGCGCCCCCGAAATTACAGAAATTGAATTTGGTATTCTTTCTACGGAGTCCGCCGAAAACCTTAAGCCCCAATGGGAACCCCTCTTGGCTGACATGACCGAGGCGGTGGGACGTCCTGTCAAGGGGTTCTACGCCACTGACTATGCCGCTGTCATCGAAGGCATGGGCGCTGGTAAAGTTCAGGTTGCTTGGTATGGCGGCAAGTCTTACGTTGAAGCCGCTGAGCGTTCTGACGCTGAAGCCTTTGCCCAGACCGTGGCGTTAGATGGTTCTAAGGGGTACTATGCTTATCTCATCACGAATAAGGAAAACCCCATTGTTGCTAACATTGATCTGGAAAAGGGGAACGGCGACAAGTACATTGTTGAAAACGCGGGTAACCTGACTTTTGCCTTCAACGACCCCAACTCCACCTCTGGTTTCTTGGTGCCCACTTACTACGTATTTTCTCAGCAGGGTGTCAATGCGGACAAGATTTTTAAAGAGCTTGTTTTTGCTGGTAGCCATGAAGCTACTGCACTGGCGGTCGCTGAGAACCAGGTAGACGTTGCCACGAACAACAGCGAGAACCTAGCTAGCCTTAAGGAATCGGCTCCCGATGCCTTAGAGAAAATTCAAATCATCTGGACTTCCCCTGAGATTCCTAGCGATCCCATAGCCTATCGTAAGGATTTGCCCGAGTGCTTGAAAACTTCCGTCAAGGATTTCTTCGTTGGCTATGACAACAAAGAGATTATGGAGGGCTTACAGTGGTCCGGTCTTGATCCGGCAAAGGATGAGGATTGGAATACCATCCGTGAGCTAGAAATTGCGAATAGTATGCTTGAAGTTCAAAACGACAAGAACCTCAGCGATGCTGATAAGCAGAAGCAGCTGGATGAGCTAAACAAGGCGCTAGAAGCGTTCAAGTAGAAAGCTTCTGGCCATTTCACCTGCGATTTCAGGATATTGGCGACGATGGTGTTGCCAATATCCTTTCTTGGTTTAGTGAATGGTGAATAGCTGGTCATTTTCTTCTCACTATTCACGATTGACCCTGTACCTCAAACAGCTACCCTAGCCACTTCCCTGTTTTTTCTTTTTCCCTTGTGCCATGCCTAAGTCTACGGTTGACCTATCCTATGCTCCGACTGATTCTTTGAATGAATCAGTATCCCCTGAGGTGCGCGATCTCCTGGCCCAGGAGAAGCCAGTCATGACGCCACTGCGAATTTTTTCTGGGGTGGTTGCGATCGCAATCCTGATCTACGCCGGACAAAAAAGCGACTTGAGCTTTGTGGAATTGATCCAGGGTAGCGGCAACATGGCGGAATACATCAGTCGTTACTTTCCTCCGGATTTTACAGATTGGAAATTTTATCTCTCAGATATTCTTGAAACCATTGGCATGGGCCTCTGGGGAACTCTGATGGCCGCCATTGTGGCCGTTCCCCTATCAATTGTGGCAGCAGAGAATGTGGCCCCCGTTTGGCTCGTGTTTATCACCCGTCGGTTCCTGGACGGCATGCGGGCCATCAACGAAGTGGTCTTCGCCCTAATTTTTGTGGTGGCGGTGGGGTTAGGTCCCTTTGCCGGTGTTTTGGCGTTGTTTGTTCACACCGCTGGCACCCTAGCTAAATTGTTCTCTGAAGCCATTGAAGCCATCGAACCGGGGCCGGTGGAAGGCATTCGTTCCACCGGCGCGTCTAAACTACAGGAAGTTATTTTTGGTGTCATTCCCCAGGTGATTCCCCTATGGACCTCCTTTACCCTCTACCGCTTTGAGGCCAACGTGCGGGCGGCGTCGGTGCTCGGCATCGTCGGAGCCGGTGGGATCGGGGTTTCTCTATATCAAAGCTTTCGGTCCTTCCAATACGGCAAGGTGGCCGCTATTTTGATTATCCTCATCGTATCGGTCTCCATCATTGATACGGTGTCTGCGAAGATTCGCCAGCGGCTAGTCTAGGACTTCCACAGGATCTGTTAGGCCTATGGGTTGTTGGCTTCGAAGATGAGTTTAGTGCCCAGTAATGACAGGATGGTGCCGGCGGTGCGATCCAACCATTTTTTGGAAGCGAGATAGCGAGCGCGGGGTGCGGTGGCAGAAAGGGCCAAGGCAACAAGGGAATACCAGCCAGTTTCGACCATGAATACAACAATGGGAAGGACAATAATGGCGAACGTTGGCACGTCGCTGGGGAGCAGTGAGGCAAAGACACTGGTATAGACAACGGCGGTTTTGGGGTTACTGATTTGGGTGGTGAGCCCTAGAAAGAATGAGTGCCAGACAGGGGTGGTGGAAGTTTGTGCTTGGGTGGAGCTGAGGGAAATGGGCTGGGCGGCTCCTTGCCAAATTTGGTAACCCAGGTAAAGGAGGTAGGCACCGCCTAGGACTTTGAGTGAAATGTAGAGCATGGGAACGGCGGTGAGGAGGGTTAACAGGCCGAGGAGGGCAATGGCAGAGAACAGTACACCGCCCACTCCCATGCCGATAGCGGCAGCAAGACCATCTTTGCGGGAGAGGGCTAGGGCAGTACGGGCTACCATGACAAAGCTGGGACCTGGACTCATGGCTCCGATGGTGAGGGCAACGGCGATGCTAACAATTGCGGCGAATAGTTCCATGGTGGGCTCCGTAGGTTAGCTGGTAGATTATCACAGCCTTGTGAAGTGTGCGATTGAAGCGCTTGGACACGGACTTATTGCTGACGCTGGCATCATTTTGTGCGGGGGAATGTCAAAAACGATCACACAAGAATTTCAGACGACAAAATAGCATCCCCCTGGAACGACCCAATCGCCATGCCCACATAGGCAGACATCAACCTAAAGTGATTGGCAATCTCCACCCCAATAAATGTCTTACTAAACAAAATCACCGCAAACCACTCATTGGACGGCAACATCCCCCCAAACCCCACCACCGACTTCAACCGATAGGGCTCCACAAACTCTTTCTGTGCCGGTATATAGGGACTCTTTAAAACAGTGGGAATGTGAAACACATTAAACGCCCGCTGGGGCGGTCCCCCCGCCACAGAAGTATTGGACTTCAGTACTGTAGTGATCGGGAGACCAAACTGCTGAATCATCTGGGCAATCATCGGAGCACCCTGCACAAACTCTGGATCGATCAAAGGAATCGCCTGATGGTGCCGAGACTCTTGCCTCACATTCCAATGGGGGTCATCCCCCATGGTGGCCAACAACAGTAAACACCGGGTGCTAGGGGAAATGTACCGCCCCGGCACCATGGCTTGAGCCTCGGCCTGTAAACGTCGATTCAGATCCTGGTAGGGATGGGTTTTGAAAAAACGTACCAGGGCCAATTCCCGTTGGCCTGTGCGGGGGGTCAAAAAATTTTCATAGAAATAGCGGACCATCCGATTCGCCGCTTGCTCCATGGTGTGGGACTGATGCTCAACATTCCGCAGGGCAATCGAACAATGGTAAAGATCGGCCTTGGTGAAGGTTTCAAGACTGTACATGCTTGAATTCAGGTGATTCCTCAAAAATGCTAGACCGCCCCAGGCATTGCTCCAGAATGCCTACAATGCCTACTTGGATCCCAGCCCCATTTCCGGATCAGGGACCTGGATGATAGGTCTTTTCTTCACGTGACATATCCTTAGGTAAAAGTTTCGAATACATTTCCCTTGGGTTCATGGAGTCCAGCTTCCATGGTGGTCCTGGAGTCATGCGGAGTCATTTGACCCCATAGACCATGACCCTCTTTTTAGAGTGGATTAGAGAGTGGATTAGGTTGTGTTGCTTGAGAGTGATCGCTTAAAGTGTCCAGGATAAAAAGCCCGCCACCTGACTCGCCAAGGTAGTGGGGTCAAACGGTTTCGTAATTACCCCCGAAGCCCCTGCTTCGTATAGACGACGGCGATCGGCGGCTTGGGCTTTGGCGGTGAGAAAAATAACGGGCACCTGGGATGTTGCTTCATTTTTTTGTAGGGCTGCGAGGGTGGCTAACCCATCCATTCCCGGCATGGCCACATCCAATAAAACCGCATCGGGGGGGGTAGCGATCGCAACTTCCAAACCCGCCTCCCCCGAATTGGCCGTCGTAATCACCCAGTCCGTACTCAAGGTCAGACCAATTTTAATCACGGTCTGAATATCCGTTTCATCATCAATTAATAAAATCTGTCGACGGGAGATCATGGCTCGTCATGGCTAGGCGTTTTGGGCAGCGTAAAACAGAAGGTACTGCCCTGGCCATGGGTACTCCTCACCCAGATGCGTCCTTCATGGCGTTGAACAATTTCGCGACAGATGGCCAGTCCCAAACCCGTCCCCCCATGTTTACGAGTGTCGGAAGCATCCACCTGCTGAAACCGTTCAAAAATGGTTTCTAGCTTATCTTCCGGTATACCCCGACCATGGTCAATCACCTTAAACAAAACCTGATGGGGCTGATCCACCGCCTTCAGCACCACCGTTTCCCCTCGAGGGGAAAACTTGATGGCATTACTCAACAGGTTCGTCAGCGTTTGTTCCACATGGTCCGGGTCAGCATAAATGTGGGTATCTACCGGCACCACCTTTATGGTGACCCCCTCGGATTGGGCCATGGACATCATGGCCTGGGCCGCCTGATGCAACACTTGGGCTACCTGACAACGCACCTTGATCATCTTGACCCGGCCGGATTCGATCCGTTCTAAATCGAGCACATCATTCACTAACCGGGTGAGACGCTTTGTATTATTCAGGGCAATTTCCAGCAGTTCCTGGCCTTGGGGGTTCAGGTGACCCAATTGGCCCGTGGTGATCAGCTTCAGGGCACCGTGGATGGAGGTGAGGGGGGTGCGTAGCTCATGGCTCACCACCGAGACAAATTCATGTTTAATCTGGTCAGTGGCTTTGCGATCGCTAATGTCCTGGGTCAAGGCAAAACACCCCCGCACCTGTCCCTCTTGGATGTCGGGCAGATAGCTCACACTCACCCAGCGGTAGGGCAAAACACCGCTGGGAAATTCCACCTCAAAGGTGACCGTCTCCCCCTTGAGGGCCTGGTGCAAATAGGGTTGGATGGTGTGATAAATATCTGGCCCCAGGGCCTGTTCCAGAGACTGACCCTTCAGGGTTTCATAGGGTACCCCCAGCCATTCTTCGTAGGCCCGATTATTAAACTGGTAGCGTTCATCGGCATCGATATAGGCAATCAGCACCGGCAGCGCATTGGTGGTGGTGCGCAGCTGGGCCTCACTGCGCCGAATGGCCGTTTCCGCCTGGATGCGTTCCGTCACATCCTGGAGCATGACCGTGTACCAGAGGCCGTCCTTGGTAGTGCTTTTAGAAATGGACGCCGCCGCCGGGAAAATCTCACCATTTTTTCGCCGCCCGCTCACCTGGCCGGGACGCTGTCCCATATGGCGCGAAGTGACCGAAGACCGGCCAAATTGTTCAACATGCTGCCGGTGAATCGCCTGCAATGCCTCGGGCAATAGTAAGTCTAGGGAGCGGCCCACCACTTCGGCGGCACCGTAGCCAAAAATCCTTTCCGCCGTCTGGTTAAATAACCGAATGTGCTGGCGCTGATCGATACAAATAATCGCCTCCCCCGCCAGGTCAAAGATGCTGGCTAGGGTTTGTTGGCTATAGTGCAGGGCAATTTCCTTCTGCTTGTTGACATTTAAGACATTAATGGTGTCTAGGACCGCTTTCGAAAAATCCCGCTCCTGGCTCAGGGCATGTTCCGCCTGCTTTTGGGCCGTAATGTCGGTGGCGGTGGCGTAGATCAGACCGGTTAGATTACCCTGGTCGTCCGCTCCAGACTGGGCGGTCTGGTCTGGGACGCTCGTCTGGGCTGGCGCGATCCCATGCCACACCAGGTCTCGATAACCGCCATTGATACAGCGATAGCGGTTTTCAAAACTGACGGTACCCCCCTTCTCCCTTAAGGACTCTAGACTCTGCTGGGAGCCACGGCGATCCTCTGGATGCACAAAGTCTAAAAAAGGCTGACCGAGCAGGGGGGCCATGTCATAGCCCAAAATTTTAAGGAACTGAACATTTACCCGCTGAAAACACCCCTCCCGATCCAGGACGCACAGCAGATTAGGAGCAACGGCAAAAAATAACTCTAGGTCTTGCCGAAGCAGGGGTGAGGTCGCTGAGGGGGGCTCAAGGTTGGGCTCAAAACTGACCATAGATAAGGCATTCGCGCCATTGTATAACTTACTGCTTTACAAGCTGTTACAGACCATGGAGGAAACTCTATTCCTTGAGGAAAGTCTATTCATCCTGTAAATCCTCACATTTTCTTCAGATTCTTAGTCTACTGTGTAGAGGAGGTCTAGGAGGCCCTGTCCATGCAATATCTCTACAGTTTCGCCAACGTTAGTCTAACCCTGAGGGTCATGGATCGCTTATCCAGTATGAGCAATCTCCCCTTACAGTCCTTGACGGTGATTTATCTCGTCGATCGCTGGGTGATGCACCTAAGTTTTAGGAACTCCTTGGGAAGTGCCGCCGAAGGCGATCTACTCGCCTTCCTCAACGAAAATGGCATGCCCCACACCCCGTCTAAGCAATTAATTACCACACTCCAGGCCCTATCCCAGGGGCAAACCCCCACCCAAGTGATGAACAAGCACCAGGTGGTGGTGGTGTCCCACGGGGTGCCCGATCCGCGAGAACTGCAAGAGTTTTGCGCTCGGTTTGTGGAAGGGTTGGGATACTATCCCCCTAGTCTAGTGTGAGCATTCGCTGACAGTCAGGGGCGCCCTTGTGAGGGCTAGTTAACAGATGGATTGGCAGGCGGATTGCCCAGCAGACTGACGGGTGGACTGCCCTGCGGAGGCTTGATCTGATTGAGAATGCGCACAGCCAATTCGGAGGCCGCCACGGACTTGTTAATAAAATCGTCGGCCCCAAAGCGAAAGGCACGACCTCGGGTGGTTTCGGCTTCATGCACCGTGAGAAATATAATCGGCAACGTGTGCCAGCGCGGATCGGCCCGCAGCAGCTGACAAATTTCAAACCCCGTGATTCCTGGCATGGTGACATCGAGCACCAGAGCATCGGGTTCAATCGTTTCTAGGGCGGCCCAAAGTTGTTGGCCCTCGGTCAGGGGGGTAATGTCAAAATTCCAGGGCTCTAGGCTCATCTGGAGCACCTGTAAAATCTGTGGATCGTCATCCACAATAATTATTTTCACCGGGCTGGTGCGCATCATCCGGCGGGCGTCTCTGATCAGCTGCGGGATGGGACTACTCCGCTTGAGTAGCTGACTGGCCCCCTGCTGCACTAATTGCAAACGGGCCTGGGCCGGTAGCGTTGGCAGTAGCACTAAAAACGGCCCAGTAAATCGCTGGGTAAAGGTGGCCATATCCTCCAGTAGCCGCTCTGGCAATGGGGCATTGGGCGGGGTGCCTAACAACGCCCCAGGGAGATCAAACATCACCAGCTGGGGTTTGATCTGGGACAACAATTGCAAGGCATGGTTCAACGTATTGGCCTGACGCACCCGCAGGGACTGTTGCGTGGCCTCCAGACTGAGGCCCTCGATCAGGTTACCATCGGAGCCAATCAGCAACAGTAGCGGAGCCCCAGCCGTGAGGGTTTCCGTGGCCGCTTCCACCGAGGTTGCGTCCACTTCCTGGCGCAGCTGCCGCACTAACTGGTTAAACTGGACCGAGGGAATATCCTGGACGGGCGAGGTTTTCAGTAGCTTTTCCAGCTGTTGGGCCAGGGTAGATCCCAGGGGAAAACCAAAGCTGCCCAAGGCCCCCACCAGCTTGTGGGCCGTCGTTTGGCTGGTGTGGCATAGGTCCGGGTCCAGGTTTCCTTGGGTAAGTGCGATCGCAGCCTGTTCCAAAACCGCTACCCGTTCCTGCATCACCCACTGATATTTTTTCCAAGCCTGCTCCACCGCCACTGTCATGCTGGAAGGGAGGGCGCTTGAGGACATAGTGTTGCCAGAGGAGCGGGGAGCGGCCGCCTTCGTCTTGTCTCCACTGTCCACATTCAGGAGAGTGGCCGCATGTTCCGCCTCGTCCCCACTGCCCACATTCAGCCGATAACCCAACCCATAGACCGTTTTAATCAAATCCTTGGGGGCACCCACCGCACTGAGCTTCTGCCGTAGTCCCTTAATGTGGGTGCGCACCGCATCCTCACTGGGGGCATTTTCCAAGGGCCATAGATCATCAATGATGGCATCCAGGCTATAGACCCGGCTAGGGCGACGCAAAAATAACTCCAGCAGGGCAAATTCTTTGGGGGTGAGATGCACCGGCTGACCCTCGTAGCTGGTTTCACAGGTACTGGGGTCCAGGTTCATCCCCCCCAACTGCAGCACCGTAGGTAACCCCACCTGCTCCCGTCGTAGCAAGGCCCGAATCCGCGCACCTAGCTCAGCCAAGTCAAAGGGTTTAACCACATAGTCATCGGCTCCCGCATCTAGCGCCCTGACCTTTTGAGCTGGGGTACTCGTCGCCGACAGCACCAAAATAGGTTGTTCATATCCGCCACTGCGAAAGGCCTGGCAAAAATCAATCCCACTGCCATCGGGCAGATTGAGATCGAGCACCACCAAGTCATAGCTAAACATGTCCAGGTATTCCCGGGCATTGTGACCATCGGTGGTAATGTCCACGGCATAACGTTGATGTATCAGATGATTCGCCAATGTATCCATGAGCGCTTCATCATCGTCTACCAGCAGTATACGCATTGTTCCACGATAGGAATCTATCGATGGGTATCTACCCATCTATGTAAGTCGGAAAAGCTCTAAATGAACAGGCTTTATATGTAAAGTTATTTATTTTGAGAAAAATAAATAACTGTTGGAGGGTTCCTTTGATTGGATTTTGACCCCTTTTGAAGGCTGCAGGGATCTAAAAAAGTATCAAAGCCCACGGTAAATAAAAATAAATACCCTATAAGAGAATTAGTATAGCTTGAGGCTGGGTGCTTCTATCTTGTTATGAAAAACTTTACTAATCAGTTGTTTGGTCTATTTCAAAAATCCTGGTGGCTGGAGATCTCGACGGTGTCCCCCAGTTGTGAATATTATTTTGGACCGTTTGGTTCAGAAAATGAGGCGCTCCAAGAGCAGCCCGGCTATATGGAAGATATAGAACAGGAGGGAAGTAAAGTCCAAAAAGTGCTAGTTACCCATCGGAAAACTCCAGCGCAGCTAACGGTTGAATATCCCCAAGCCAGCTAGGGTAAGCACACATTGGGAAATTACTTCTTCCTAGTCTGCTTTAGCTTTTGTTTTAACAGTAGTTTAAAGAACGGCATATCTTCCAATAGATAGCGCTTCCAAAGACGTTTGGGCTCAGATAACAGGCGATATAGCCATTCAATGCCCAAGTCACTCCAAAACTGGGGGGCCCTAGGTTTGTTGCCTGCCTCAAAGTCTAGGGCCGCTCCCACCGCCATAAATATTTTCACCCCTGGCATGTGGTTGCGGTATTTCGCAATCCACAGTTCCTGCTTAGGGGCACCGACACCCACGGCTAAAACTGTGGCCTCGGAACCATTAATCATGTCGATAATTGCCTGACATTCAGCTTCGTCTTTTTCAAACCCAAAAGAGGGGGAATGGGCTGCAATCACTATGTCTCGTCCGGTGTTGGCATTAATGTTAATTTGGGCCTGTTTCGCCACGCCCTCTGCCCCGCCTAACAAAAACATCGTAATAGTCGGGTTGTTTCGATGGTAGTCACAAAATAGGGGCAGTAGGTCAGAACCGGAGATTTTTGCCTTTAGGGGTTTGCCCAACAACTTGGATGCATACATCAAAATTTGACTGTCGCATACCTTATAGTCGGCCTGGCGATAGGCCGCTTGAAATTCAACATCTTCCTGCAGTTTCATTAAATGGTCCACATTGGGGGTGAAAATGACTCCCTTGGTGAGTTCTGATAAAAACTCACGCTGGGAGAGATTATCAATCTCCACGCCTAAGATTTCCACCTGTTCCCGTAACCTTGCCCGCTGGCGCTCCAGCATGCCAGCGGCGGTGGAGGTTAAAACGGCAACGCGAAACAGACGCTTATATTCAGAAGGACTGGGCCTATTTGTAACCTGTTGAGTCATGGGAAATGAGGGAAGATGTCTGCATCAAATGTTCCCTTGTCCCAGGCAAATGTCACTGGATAGGTTGAATCAGTCATGGGGGCCTAAGGATAAAATGGCCGATTTCCTTGGGTATAAAACTGTTGCGCCATGACCGTAAATTTCAGGATTTCAAAAAAGCATGGATCGGTCGGAATAAGTCCCCATAGTCAAAAGGCCCCAGCTAATGCCAGGGCCTTTCGGTTGAAATTATTCAATAGAACAAACTAAGGGGCAAATGGAGCAAACAAACCCTTTGGGGCATTGCTTGCTGCTCGTTTACCAGAACGATTACCGGCGAATTGCTTTAAATGACACATAGGCATTTTCGGCATGGTATAGGTGGCATTGGTCAACAATGTTGCTCATAAAGTTCCAGGTGAACTTTTCTTCGCGAATGCGTACCCGTTCACCCCAATTTTCTTTGAGACTGCGGTGGGCCATGCGTAGATTATAGGAGGGAATGCCGGTGGAAATGTGATGGGGCACATGGACACTAATGTCATGGCACAGCACTTCAACCCATTTGGGATAGTCACAGTGGACTGTACCCCCTAGCTGAGACTCCACTTCATTCCAGGTTGCAGCCGGACGAAACTGGATGTCGGGAGCGGTGTGGTGCACTAGGGTGAAGGTACTCATCCAAAAGTGGTAGCCCAGCCAAGGCATGAGCCAAAACTTGACCCAGCCCCATAGGCCCATGGTGGCAATCATGGTGGGAAATACTATAGCTGCGAAGAGAACAACCACAGCAATGGATACTTTAGCCTTATCTTTATCGCGCTGATCAAAATTATTTAGATCAAAGTGAATGCCGGCCCAGTGCACCACAGAGGCCAACCACCATACCCGTCCCCGCATGAGCCAGTAGGCCGCTTGGATCAGTTTATTTTCTGAAACAAATTCCTCGACATACCAAGGGTGCCACGCATTGTCTACTTCCTGCTTGTTGGTATGACGATGATGGTGGTCATGGAGCAACCGCCAGGGGTGAAATGGATAGATCAGGGGTAAAAAGGCGATGTGGCCCACCAGATTATTGACCCAACGTTTTTTGGCAAATGAACGGTGGCCACAGTCATGGCCAACGACAAACCAGCCCGTTAAAGCGGTACCCGCTAAAAACCAGGCAAAGGGTAGTAAAAACCAAGGAGATAGTGCGATCGCAACATACCCCACAATCGCCATCACAATACTCAGAACTACCTGTTGCCATGCCTTGCGAGAATTTTTCTCGAAACATTCCTGAGGTAGGCTCTTAATCACATCCTTTAGGGTTACCCCAGCCAACGGACCATTTGATAGCCGACTGGCCGATACCCTATCAACTGTTGCGGTCATAAATCTTTCCACACTCCGAAATTGACAAAATCGTCGTTGTTTTAAATCAAGGTGCCCATTGTTATGAGCACCTTTGAATCGCAGCCCGGTAATTGATGGCATACGTCCGCCTATAGGGATGTCACCTGTCCCGGACAACGTTAGTGAATAACGCCGATGGGCTAGGCCATGAAAAAACGCACTCAAGCCATAAGCGGCCTATCATGCGCCAGACTAAATCCCTAGGGAAGACACAGACCTAGTAAATCTTGATAAAGAATTATTAGAGCTGCTTAACAAATTGTTTCGATTCTACTATGACATGGGCTACGTTCTGCCATGAATTGATATGGACTGATGGTCTAAGGTCTAGATTTAGTCCGTTAGGCAGTCCTTTTACGGGGTTAAGCTCCCCTTAGTCTGAGGCGGGGCATTACTCTGGTCCCACTCTGGTCCCACTCTGGCCCCACTCTGGCCCCACTCCCGCAGCAATCTGAGCTGGCACTAAAAAACAGGGGTAACATCCCGTTACCCCTGTTTCCAATGCCGCCATGGGCCGCTATCAAACTCTGCAGGTTAGCACTCAATCATGGCTGGCTTAAAGCTGCTGTTCCAATTCAGGTGTCTCTACCGCTGCCTCAGTGCCAGGCTCAAGGATCGCCTGCTGCCGTCGATGAAAGTCCGCGGTGGCCTGATCAATGTTGCGATCGGTTTTCCGACTAAATTCATCCGAACTCAGACCATTCGCCCGGCGAGCATTGCTCATTAAGTCGGTGAGGCTAAGGCCGCTGCCATTAAATACTTCATTATTGTCAGCTTCGCCGCTGAGGTCATCAAACCCGCCAGTGGACTGGGCCAAGGCTGGAACAGCGGCCAAACCTAGGGCCAAACCTAGGCCCGTGATAGACGTAAGTGGGTTTTTAAGGATACGTGCCATGGTGAAGGTCGTTGAGTTGTAAAGATAATCTAATTAGCAATGCCCACAGTTTAGCAAGACTGTTGAGAGTTGATACACCATAGCCATCAGTTTTTGAACTGGTTGTCAAATGGATCTATCCATCTGGCTCTATCCATCGATGGATTCATGATCTGACAGGCTGAAAATTGGCAGCATCAGCCCCCAAATAATCGCAGCGAGCCTCAGGCCAGCCACCACCACCATCCCCAGCAAGGCAGCCCAGGTTTGGGCCAAGCCTAAACTCTGGGCCATCAAATACACCCCAATACCCACAATGGCCGCGGTGGCATAGATGCGGCTACGGGTAAATATTACCGGAATATCTGCCAGCAATACATCCCGCAATAGCCCGCCAGCGGTACCGGTAATTGTCCCCATCACCACAATTAGTAGATGGCTCAAATCAACCTGTTCGGCAATTTGAGCACCGCTCATGGAAAATAGTGCCAAGCCAAAGGCGTCTGCCACTAACAAGGCCCGATGGGGCGGTTTGAAGAATTTGGCGTAGAGCACCGTCAGCAAAACTGAGCCCAAAATAATGTACAGATAAATGGGCCGCTCAATCCAAAAGACGGGATGACGGTCTAATAAAACATCCCGTAGGGTGCCACCGCCTGCAGCTGAGACGGCAGCCACCACCACTACCCCAAGCAAATCCAGATGCTTGCGCCCGGCGGCTAAGGCACCACTAATGGCAGATACCGAAACACCGAGCAATTCTAGACTATGAATAATCAATGGCTAAAACCCAGATTTAAGCGATGCGTCGATTAATCAGGGGATAGGTTAGGGCCAAGGCCCCACCACAGAAACCGCCCAGCAGCAGCAGGGACATGCCCATGGAGACATCCCCCCAGGGGCCTACCATGACAATGCTGCCCAAGTTCCAGGCGCTATGCAAATAGAGATAGCGAATGGGTTCAATGGCGTAACTGAGGGGGTTCAAGCTGGCAATGGTGCTCAGCCAGCGGGGCATAAAGGACAGGGGCACCAAGGCCGTGCTGGCAAACAGCAGGGGTAAGTTGGTGACAAAAATAACGGCGATCAGTTCAATGTGTCCCGGTAGGGCAAAGGCCAACCCTAGGCTAAAGGCGGTCACCCCCAGCACCAGCATTAAAATAATTGCCCCCATCAGACCCAGACCCGTGAGGCTGGGTAACCCCGCCCCCAGCAGAGCACTCAAGGCCACAATGGCGGCGGTCTGTACCAGGCTCATGGCCGCGATAAAGAGGGCCGAGGCGATGACGATGGAAAACCGGGAGACGAGGGGGGCCACCAGCAATCGGTTTAAAAAGCCAAATTCCCGGTCAAACATTACCGGTAGTCCAGCATTTAATGCGCCCCCAAAGGCGGTGAATACGATAATGCCTGCGCCGATAAACTGGCCGTAGTTGACGCTATCGCCAAATAGGCCCTGGGGTACGTTTTGGAACAGCGCCCCAAATAAAATTAACCACATCAAGGGCTGGACAATACCAGCGGCCAGGGTGGAGGGACGGCGCTGCAGCTGGATGAATAGCCGCTTGGTGAGGGCCAGGGTTTCTTGGATGAATTCGCTGAATCCGGGGGATGCGATCGCATCATCTTTCCACTGTTGCAGCTGGTTATTTTGAATGCTGGAACTGCTCATCGCTATAAATTATGAATGATTATGAATGCTGAGTTTTGAGTTCTGAATTGACGGTTGTTGACGGTTGGAGAGCGCTGGCCAAGTACCAGGTTGGTCCCTTTACGATAACGCTCCAGCTACTTCCCTAGGACCAGGGCATGGGAGCAAAATCATAGTCAGGTTTTAGGGTATCGTCTGGGTTATTTTCAGCATCCTGCTCCATAAAACGTGCTCTCTTTGCCAGTAGTTTTGCTAGTCAGCGCCCCCAAAACCTCAAACCGACTGAATTAGCGTTTCATATTCTGCTGTTTCATTTCTTTTTTCATATCCCGCTGACTCGCCGCCGCCACTTCCGCGTCCATAATTGTGCGTCCCGTAGCCGCCAAATACACATCGTCCAGGCTAGGCTGCGACTGGGCAATGCCAAAGGTGGGTAGCCCCGACTCTTTGAGCGCTGTTTGCACCGTCATCAAAGCTTCGGCCTCGGCCTCCACCACCAGGTTTAGGGAGTTACCCTGGGCACTGTTGACGATCACCTCTTGCACCACGGGTAATGCCTGCAGCATTTTGCTAACCTGCTGGGCCTCATGCAGCGGAGTAAACTCACGGATTCGTAAGGTAATGCGTTCGCCACCGACGTTCGCTTTAAGTTCAGCCGGAGTACCGGCACTGATCACTTTCCCCTGGTCGATGATGGCCACCCGACTAGCCAGGGCATCCACTTCCTCTAAATAGTGACTGGTAATCAGAATCGTTGTCCCAGCCGCCTGGAGCTGGCGTAAAAATCGCCACACCGCCGAGCGGCTCTCGATATCTAGACCCACCGTGGGCTCATCCAACACCAGTAAATCGGGTTGATGCAGCAGGCCCGCCGCCAAGTCCAGACGCTTCTTGAGACCACCAGAATAGGTGCCCGTTTTTTTATCTGCCCAGTCGGTGAGTTCCAACAGCTCGATCATTTGCTCGATGCGAGCCTTGGCCAATTTACCTGGCAGATGATAAATCGCCGCCTGTAGCTCCAGCAGCTCCCGCCCGGTGAGGACCTTATCCAAGGCCACTTCCTGGGCAATGTAACCCAGTCGCTGCCGCACCTGGCGCGGATTGGCCACAACAGATACCCCCATCACCTCCAGTTTGCCTGCATCGGGCAGGGTGAGGGTACAAAGACAGCGAATGGCCGTCGTTTTGCCTGCGCCATTAGGGCCGAGTAAACCAAAAATTTCGCCAGCTTCAATTTGTAATGAAACATCCTTCAGCGCTTGCACATCGCCATAGCGTTTCTGAAGACCTTCGATTACAACGGCGGGCTGCTGTGACATCCTGACTCTCTGAAAAATCCTTGACGGGCACAATTGACTATTTCACACAATGACCATTGTAGCCGTCAATCCGAAGCCCAAAGTGAGGGAGCCAATAAGGTCGAGGTTTAGGCGCAGGGAGACGGGTAGAGGGGGCGTCGTGAGAGGGGGATGTGGAGGATAAACGTAGCGGATTAGTCTTGCAGTTTTTCCCGTACCAACGGATGCCGAGCTAATTGCTGGCCTAAGGCGGCGGCCCCGGTTTGGTTGAGATGGCTGGGATCGGCAAAAAAGGTATTTTGCCCCATCCATTGGGACAATAGGTCAATGACGCCAAAGCCTTGGCGCTGACTTTGGGCTTGTAAAAACTGTTGAAACCTTTGCTCAAGGGGAAGGCGATAGTCGTCTAGGTAGTCGCCACTGAGGGGCAAATTGACATAGATCAAGTCGACATTATGGCTTTTGAGATAGGCCACTAGCGATCGCAACGCCCCCTCCTGGGTCCCCGCTAAGGAAAACTGACTATAAAACGCATCATAGCGGCCATTCACTCGGGGGGAGGTCTGGTAATAGACCGCTGGGTCAAACGCCTCGGTGACGGGTAAAAAGCCATAGGCGTTAATGGCACTGGGGGGCCGAGGAGTTCTCCGGGGCTCTTCCTGCTCGGTAAACTGGGGTTTTTCTGTCGCTACGATGGCCTGATACCCGGGCGAGCCTAAAATGCGGGCAAAGGTAGCATCGCTACGGCCACTGTTAAAGGCCCGTGACCCATCGCCCCAAATCACTAGCTTGGGTAGCTGCTCCGGGGTGAGTAATTGTTGCAACATAAAATCCACCACCTGGGCGGTGGCTCCATTCACCCCCAGGTTAAATACCCGCGCCGGGGTCCCCTGATCGCCCAGGGTGGTTTCTAAAAACTGGGGATTCAGGCCCTGGAGCACCCGGGAACTGCCCACAATTAAAATCTCCGGTGGTCCCATTGCGGCCAGGTAGCTGAGGTAAAGCCGCAGCTGATCATCCAGGACGGCACTGCCGAGGCTCGGGAATACGTCGGGGCCACTCAGCTGCAAGGCCCGCTGCTGGGCCGCGGCCAATTGGGTTAAATATTCCTGCTGTTTGCGTTGGACAAAGAAGCGCTCTGGGCTTTGGGCGGGGATAGTTTGGAGGGCTGCGATCGCATCCGTCCAGGCCGTCGCGACCCCATCCCACTGGTCCGCTGAGGTGGCGGTTTTGGCCAGTTCCTTAGCCCGCTCGGCCTGGTTAAAACCAGACTGTAGTGCAGCGGCGGGGCCTCGCATGGGCCATGCCTTAACTGCCAGGGCCGAACCGACACCCTGTTTACTGCCCTGGGATAGCCAAAAGCTGAGGACCAGAAGCATGGTCAACCCACCTAGCACCATCGACATCCAGCGCCGTTTGTCTAACCCCCTCATCCTGCTCTGTGCCCCTCGTTAGTTCACTAGCGATATAACCATAGCGCGGTGGCAACCAAGCTGAAATGGCAGAAACGGTTGGCTGAAATAAATTGTCAGAAAAATAATTGTCAGAAAAATCTTTGAAAAAATGTGGAGCTGGGCGAGTTAAACCTTGTCTAACTCGAAACCTGGAGTTTCCCTCACCCTAAATCCCTCTCCCTTGCCCTCACCCTAAATCCCTCTCCCATCGGGAGAGGGACTTTGAGGCTTTTCTGGCGCTCCGTCTCTAGAGGAGACGGGGCGCCAGAAAAGCCCTCCGGGAAGAGGGGCTGGGGGGTGTAGCTTGCTTACCGCAGGGTGGGGCAGAACTAGGGTGCTCGACCTGGACTTGGTTTAATTGCGGCATGGTGCAAAAACTAGGGGTTTGAGGTTATACTTCCACGACGAAATAAACCATCCATTGACGATGGCTGGGCTGGCATGATGAAGACATTTGGATTAGGCCTGTTGGCAGTGATCAATCCGAGCAGTTCTAAGCAATGGGGATGGCTTTGACCCGTCATCAATTCTGTTGGCATCTTGCCCACTCGCTCCTCACAATCACTGCGCATCAACTGACGATGCTTCAAAAAGAATTGCAAAAGGTTGAGAGAGTCAGGCCCGAGTTGTTTCTTGGCCCCCTATGGACACGCCGGTCCATAGGGCCGATTCGACCTTTAGCAAGCGTCTGCAGTGTTACCCTCTTTTGCGCCGAGCCGTATGAATCTTATAAACTTACCGTAAACTTCCCATTTCAATTTAATTTATAAGTAACTACTCAGCCTATAGCAAAATCCCTTTAAACCCTAGTCAGAAAGGATTTTAGCCAATTCCATAGAAAAGGAGATTCTCAATTAGAGTCAAAAATTGGCTCCTTATTGCAAAAGCTAATTTTTCTATGTTTTCTAAGCAAATCGTCATCTACTACATATAGTAGTGTTTTGAGGGTGTTGTTGTCTGATATGTAGAGCCTGAGTAGTTACATTTATAATCATTTAATAATATAAGTCTTATGCCTCTAGCGTGTCCTGAACCGTCGTTCTTTAGAGAGCCCCTAAACTATATCCAACAAGATAAACGCCTGGGAGTCCTCCAACGAAAACCCTACAGTTCTGGATGGGGACGGGGAGTATGGCAATTCATCGGGGGTTTACTGCTATGGTCAGCCCTATTCCTGGTGTGTTGTCCCCAACCCGCTTGGGCCCATCGGCCCCATGACGTGGTCACCCAGGTCAAGCTGTCTCCTACCTACAGCCAAGACCAAACGGCCTATATTCTGGTTAGGGACAACCTATTCAAGTCGACGGATGGAGGCGATCATTGGCAACGGCTGTTCCAGGGACTGGATAATCGCGTTTCCTTCTCGACCCTCTCCATCGATGCCCAGTCGGGTCGAGTCATGGCGGTAGCCACCCGAGGCAGCGGGGTGTATCGGTCCGAGGATGGTGGCCAGGCTTGGAGGAGCACTAACCAGGGCCTGAATAGCTTAGATATCGCCCTCGTTTACCTGTCACCAAGCGATGCCAACTTCATGCTGGCAGCGGGGGCTGAAGGTAACCTTGCCCGGACGGTAGACGGTGGCAAAACCTGGACCCAGGTACTGGATTCAAAGTATGTTGTATCGGCCTTAGCCTATGGCGACGATACCCTATTTGCTGGAGAGGCTTCGGGTCAACTGTTACGCTCCGACGATCAAGGAAAAACCTGGCAGCCGCTGGTATCGGTTGAGGGCAATGTCACCGCCCTGGAAGCGTCGGTGGACTATGCCAAAGACGCCATCCTCTATGTCGGGACTGAATCCTCCGGCATTTTTGCCCTTAATACCGCTACCCAGGCTATCACTGCGCTCAATCAGGGCCTGGCTGATCTACGGATTCAAGACATTCAGACGGTGCCGGGAGATCCTAACCAGCTGATTCTTTCCAGCTGGGATAGGGGGATCTCCATTTCAATAGATGGGGGGCAAACCTGGACCGATTATCCAGACGGTCTGGTTAAAGACAAAATGGCCGATGACGATGAAGTCACCCACTTTTCCGAGATCGCCCTTTCTAATAATTTTCAAGCAGATAAAACGGCCTTTGTCGGCGGGTTTAATGGGCTTTATAAATCCACGGATCTGGGCCACACCTGGCAGGAGCTGGAAACCCTGTCCACGGAAACTGTGATTTCGATGGATGTATCGCCAAACTATGGCGATGACGGCACCCTTGCGATCGCAACCTATGTCGGCAAGATTATGCTGAGTCAAGACCAGGGGCAAACCTGGCGGTTGGCCATGGAAGGTGTCGACATTCCACGTCTTAATGGTAATTTTGAAACCCCCTACCAAGACCCCCGACGGTTTTTTGACATCGCCTTTTCACCCAGCTACGCCAGCGACCAAACCCTCTTTACTACTACCCTCTGGACTAAGTTTCTGCGCTCGACCAACCAGGGACAGTCCTGGTCACTCCATTCCCTCGATCAGGAAGCACGGGGGTTGACCCTCTTGCTATCACCTAATTTTGAGGCCGATAAAACCATGTTTATCGGTAACCAAAAAGGTAGTGTCTTACGCTCGACAGACGCCGGCAAACGTTTTAAGGAAGTAGCGAAACTGCCTTGGTCGCGGGGGAATGATAGCCCCTCCATGGCAATTTCACCCAATTTTGCCACTGATCGGACGCTCTACATGGTGGCCGAAACTGGAGTTTACAAGTCAACGGATGCAGGCCAGAACTGGCAGTCCACCACCGCCGACCAGCCCTTGGCTGAACTGGGTAGCTTACAGATTGTAATTTCACCCGACTACACCCAAGACCAGACAATCTTTGTCGGTAGCTCTACCGGCTTGTTTAAGAGCACAGATGCGGGAGCCAGTTGGCAGCCGGTTGCGATCGCAGATTTTACCCCAGCCCAGAGCCTGGTAGAGGGCGTTGCCCTATCCCCAAACTATGGCCAGGACGGTACGATTCTGGTCAGTTTACGGGGGTATGGGTTATTTAAGAGTCGCGATCGCGCCCAAACGTTTTCTCCCATTGGCGATTCTCGCCTAGCCTTTGCGCGGCTGCCCAAGTTGCCCTGCGCAGGGCGGCCTATCCAGTTTTCACCCAACTACGCCGAAGACCAGACAATCTTTGGCTTTGGTGCCGCCACCCCCACCGATGTCTTTCGCTCCACCGATGGGGGTGAAACCTGGACCGTACTGACCATACCAGAGGTGGAATCCAGCACTAAACTTGGATTCGCCAAGTCTCTAGGGATTGCCACAGACATTTATCGCAAACGCCTGATTGTGTTTGGCTGCCTGGGGGTATTGGCTGCAGCCGGTTACGCCCTGTTCAGACGGATTCCATTTGAGCGCATGGGCTCGCGTCAGATACGTCTGCTCATTTGCCTTACTGGTGTGATGGCAGCAATTAGCTGGGTTGCTTTTGAACGGTTAGTTGCCCCCCAACAATCTGCCGAAAATGGCTTCTTGATCTGCCTAAGCTTTGCTGCCTTGTCCTGGATATTGACCAGCACCTGGTTCTTCCGCCAGTTTGTCGGTGAAGCCACCGCCGAATCCCTGGGCGCAATTCGCATTGTCACCTGCGGCACCCTGGTGCTCATGACCCTGTGGATGGAAGATCTCCCCAGCAGTGCGCTACTGCCGGTTGAGATTCGCCATTCCATGGGAGTGATCGACTACTTCTACGCTATTCCTGGTTTTGAAGCCTTTACCCGTAGCCAGCCCAGCCTACAGTTGTTTGAATGGCTAACCGCCCTGGTGCTGATTCTGGGCACCATTGGCTTCAGGACTCGCTGGATGATACCCTTAGGAGCATTTTTCTATCTCATCCTGGGGGGCATTTTACGGCAGTACACCTGGTTTTACCACACGGGGTTGTTGCCAGTTTATTTACTGCTGGTGCTGTCGTTTAGCCCCTGTAACGATGGCCTATCTGTGGATCGGTGGCTGAAGCAACGTCGCGGGCAACCAGTGCCTGTGGCCGATCAGCCCACTGCCATTTATGGCTGGACTCGCTATGCTTGCTGGGTAATATTGGGAGCGTCTTACCTCCAGGCAGGGCTGAGCAAAATCTACTACTCCGGCTTCTATTGGTGGGCTCCTGAAAATCTTAAATCCAAGCTCCTGTCCACGACACTGGAGCCCCTGCAAACCAACTGGGAAGTCTCCCTGCATTTGGTCAATGCCCCCGATATTATTTTTGCAATTTTGGGGATTTTGGGCATCTATGGTGAACTTGCCTACGGATTAGTGCTCTTCTCCCGGTGGGCCAGACTGATCATGCCAGCGGCAATGGCAGCAATGCACCTCGGCATTATTTTCCTGCAGAATATTGTCTTTTTTGATCTGATTTTAGTTCAGCTCATATTCTACGATTACACTACTATTCGGCGCTGGGTAGAGAGGCGTGGATGGTTCAAGTTTCTTCATCCCTCTGCCAGTTCTACGGAACCGGGACCGCAGCGGTCATATTTCTATCCAATTGTGGTTTCGGTGCTGATTGTGAGTATGTCGTTCATTTGGTTGAAACATCGCGAGTACTACCCGTTAACCAGCCTGCAGATGTTCTCTGGCAATAATACGTCAGGTGTAATTGGCTATAACAAGCTGGTGGCTAATTATGACTCTGGCGAAAGTGCTCAAATCTTTCCAGATAAGATTATCTATTCACCGATGAACACCCGCTATCGTCTAACCTTTCGGGATTGCCAGTCTGACCAGCCTGACAAACTGAATAAGTGTAATAAGCTGCTGGAGGCACTGGGCACAGTGCACAACCAAAAGGCTAAAACAGGCCCACAGATTGAGTCCTTGGAGGTACAGACGTGGGAATGGGACTATAAACAACAACCCAATGATGAAGACTATGGTGAGTTGAAGATCAGCCATTCCCTCAAGATATTAGATGACACATCAGCCGATATACAAGGAAAGCCCTGAGGCAATCAGGCATGGTGCAAAAACTGGGGGGTTGAGGTTACACTTCCACGACGGAATAAACCATCCATTGACGATGGCTTGGCTGGCATGATGAAAACATTGGGATTAGGCCTGTTGGCAGCGCTCAAATCCGAGCAGTTCTAACCAATGGGGATGGCTTTGGCTCGTCATCAATTCTGTGCAGGCCTGAAATAGCGATCAAAAGTATTGCCCTCTTTTGCTCCGAGCCTTAATTGCTCCCTAGGCAGTGGCGATGGACCAACTCCCCAGATCGCTTTAACTGGTTATACAGGTCTGACGGGCAGTCCTTCAAGGTTTGAGTCCAGGTGGCATCGTATCCTTCCTTCAGCCGCCAGGTCTCCCATACTTGCTGGCCAAAGCGCCAGGTAGAAACGTTGAGTACGGCTAGGCCGTCTTCGCTGTAGTAGGAGTCAACGGAGCAGTAAAAGGGTACGAGCCAACCCAGATGACGGGAGCGGAGGGTATTTAGGGTTTGACGAGGGGATAGGCGGTGCTTAGTCATGGTCGTCAATATCAGGAACTCTTGGTGATTCCTGTATTCACCAAATACACTGCCTAATCATGAAAGCTGGTATAAAAGTTAACCCTGATTAATCATTGATAAATCTCAACCACCTATTCTTAAATGGGGTATCAACCTAAGCCGGAAAATCCTGACTAGGTGGGGAATCAGGGGCCAGAAGCCAGAAGTCAGTGAGGCCCTGATTCCTGATTCCTGACTTCTGAATACTATCCTTGGGAGAACGCCCCGCTTTGAATTGTTACCTCGCTCTACCTTGGACTGTAGTTGTCTCAGGTAGAGCGTCAACAGCCGATTTAGGGTTATGAATATATTCAATCCATGCGCTGAGCTTATACCCCTAGATCATTAAGATCAAAGGCTTTGGACTAGAATTGGACTACTTTTCTAACAATGTGTCGCCGATCCATTTCTCTGGTGAACAATCCAGGGCTAAAGTCCCCATGCTGCCGTTGAGTAGTTGCTCACCACAGCAACTCTCGAATAGGGCTAACGTTGGAGTTAAGCCGCGTGCCGTAGGCACGTCGGCTTGAACGACTGGTTAGGCCCCACTCGGCGCGCGTACGCCGTGTTCGGCCCAGATTTCTGCCAGCTGCATGCTCTTGAGCCTGGCCAGTTCTTCGAATGCAATCTTCTTCTTCATTCGCATCGTGGCGAACGCGATTGCGAGAATTCTCGGCAGAGTGGTGAGCCAAGTCCCGACCAGTTTCAAGTGACCGATGCCAGACAGGACCTTTCGATGCTCAATGCTGGCTACGGCTTTGTGCATTTCGGCGATCTTGGCAGTGGTACCTAGCGCCATCCAGACGTGGGCCGCTATCTCGTCTTGCACTGACGTACCAAGACCGAAGATGACATGTACAGCGTCGTGCTGTTCGAAAGCCTGCGCTGCCACTGAGTTCATGGATTCGGTAACGGCTCCGTCGGGGTCGTCGGCCCTGCGCAAAAGTTCAATGGCTTCACTCAGTTTGAGCGAAGGTTGTGAGTACACAGGGATCGACATGACGGTTCTCCTGGTTGTGAAATTCAGAGGTGACGGCGTTTGTCTGGGGCCTAATGGCTGCGTTGACCGGGCGGCGACTAACCAACATTGATTTCAAAATTCGCGTGAACCGCCGCTCCGTGTCCAACGTTTTGTTCTGTTGCGATTTTAGTCAGGAGTGGATGTACTACGGTAGGCAACGATCGACCGTTCGCGGTCAACCCCAACCGTGGTTCCTGATTTGCGATACCATTCGGCAATGCCGTGTCGTTCAATTTCACCAGGCAGACCTTCTAACCATTCTGGTGCAGAGACGTCACTCTTCTGGACATTTGCGGGAACCCAATCGTCTATTTCTGTTTCCGGAACTACAGCGATCAATTGGATGTCCCAATCCGATGGAGCCGGAACCATTCCGCCGCCATTGTTTTGGTACATGATGTCATAATCCAGTTTTTCATATGTGCGTCTGAATGTGACATACTTTTCAATGAACTGAATCCGGTCAGTCAATTCCGCACGTGCGACACTGGTTTCCGTGACCGATGCTGGCCCTGATTGTGAGCTTGAGCAACCCATCAACACAATGGACGTCAGCAACGGAACGAGCATTCTTCTCACAGTTTGATTCATAAGCGAATGACTTTTTAGCAACAGAACGTTGAGCGTCACCGGCGGTAGATTATATTGAAATTAGGCCAGAGGTTACCAGATCGCAATCTCTTGTAGGTTGGGTTGAGCGCACGAAACCCAACATGCGTAAAGCTTTACGTCGATCAATCGCCTCCCCGCAAACCATCATAACACCAACCCCTACTACCCCATTTTTCAACCCATCCATTATTTCACATCGCAAATTGCCTACCCTAATACCCAACCCACTAGGCAACTCTCATGCAATATCGCCGCGCCACCACCCCCGGTGCCACCTACTTCTTCACAGTGGTAACCTACAACCGCCAACGCTTATTTGCCACCGATGAAACCATTCAGCTTCTCCGCTACGCCTTTCATCGGGTCAAACAAAGCCATCCCTTCGACATTGATGCAATTGTCATCTTGCCCGATCATCTCCATTGCCTATGGACAATGCCCGATGGCGATGCCGATTTCTCGACTCGCTGGCGATTGATCAAGACTGATTTCTCTCGTCATTGCCCTGAATTATACAAACGCAGACGTTCTTTGTCACGCTATCAAAAAAAGGAACAAGCCATTTGGCAACGACGTTTTTGGGAGCATCAAATCCGGGACGAGCGCGATTTTGTGCGACATGTCGATTACATTCATTACAATCCAGTCAGCCATAGGCTAGTCAGCGCTCCTTGTGATTGGCCTTATTCGAGCTTTCATCGTTATGTTGAGCAAGGGGTATATTCAAAGGATTGGGGTGCTAGCGAAGACCTAGACTTGGCGGATGGGATTGGAGAGGAGTAAGATGAACATGGTTTTGTTGAGAAAAAGAGCGGGTATGATAATTGATTTAGCCTGAGCAAGAGTGTTCTAGGTACATCGATTTGCCCGGCGCAATTGTCTGCAGTGTTGGGTTTCGCTCGCTCAACCCAACCTACGAAGAGATCGCGATCGCTCTGCAAATGTAAGTAAAGCGATACTTAGCCAAATCAATAAGACTCACCACTTCTTTGAAATATTCTTCAGCTTGATGATCCTAAAACTAGGAGCGGTGAACAAACGAAACTCCGATATTGGGACCTTGCTCAATATTTACATTATCAAATTGAATTACTCTTCCTCTAGTTTCGACATCGAACTTCGAGACGATTTGTGGGCGTATCACAGTATTTGAGAATTTTACGCTAAGCTTTAAGCCTTGAATTATCACCCCATTTACTATTAATTGGCTCTCTTCAAAATCAACTTCCCCTTCTGCTTCGTAGTGATAAACTCCTGCAGGAAGGTTACCTGTAGGCTCTCTTGTAAGGCGCTCTTCCATAATTGATTGACCTTCCTTATCAACATAAGGCAAAAAATCTAGAAATTCCCCGTCAAGTTCTACTGATAGGCTACGAGGATCTAGCTTGAGTAGATCATTTGAGCCCAAGCTGTTTGACCTAAAGAACATATCGATGTGTTCGATTTTAGGAACAATGAAGTGAAAGTTCGCCAGTGCAGAAGGCAAGGACAGAATTTCACTAGCTATAACCAACTCAATTCTTGGGTCAATCTTGGCTTGAGCACTGGCATATTTTCCAAAACTTGTTGCAACAAAATAACCCTTTTGCGCTTTAATAATCTTAATCTTTTCTGAGAACACTATAATTTCGTTTTTTCCAATTGGGTCTTTCCAATTCTTACATTCAAAAATGAAAATAGATTTGTAACCATGTCCTAAATCTATTTCAACATAGAGGTCTATTTCATGTTTTATGTTATCAACAACAATAACTTTCTTGGTTTCGATTGTAAAAATTGACTTCTCAAGTGAAGGATTTGTTTCTAGAATAAATCGCTCTATTAACTCAACAGCTTTCTCTAGCTTGTCACCTTTTTTTATGGCGGTTTCTACCATGCCTTAATAATCTCCTTATAAAAGTCGATTCCCATACTAGGTGATCCCACCATGTTTCTGCCTAACGACCAAGATAAGCGGCAGCAGACAAATTTGACAGCCTCACCGAGATCTCTTAACCGTTCGCTTCATCGACTTGTTAGCTGGTGACCGCTCACATGCAGAAAAGTTAGGAGACGACTGCTTTATGAAGATACTTCTGAACATGCTCAACCATGTCCCATATGAAGTCATCCTCAATAACAAGATAGTGTATCGGAGATAATGACATTACAGTTATTCCATTAATACAAGAATATTCATCCTCCTCATTGCTTGGGATATCACCACCGTGATGTATGAGTCGATTGCGTACTTTACGGAGAGAATCAATTCTATCTCGGCTATCCTCCACACTAGTCAGATCAATGCCAGCATATTCGGTTAAATATTTATGATATCTATCAAAGTCATTTTCTGGTTTGTTAACAGCCTGGTATTTTTTATAGGTTTTATCTAACTTCTTCTTCCCTCTTTGAAACTCGCAGATCTTCCTTAACCACCACTCTAATAGGCTGTAGGTATTGATTACCATATCAGGGATGATGAGATGGGAAAATCCATGATAAGCCGCTTGTGACTCATCTGCATCTGCATCCTCCACCACAACTAGTGCAGTCCTTTCCTCATCAAGTGCTACTTTCATTAAGTCGAACTTTTTACAGAAGTAATTTCTGAGACATTTGCAATCCCGATCAATTGCTTTTGTAAGCTTCATAGCATTTGAGGTTAAAATTTTTGATCAAAGTAATGGCAGCCTGGATAAGCCAGCTAACGTTCGCAATCACCGGACTCAAGCAACTCTTACTATCAATCAGCACACTTCAAAGTTCCGGTGCATTGCGGTTGTTAGAGTGCGTAAACTTAGACAAATATTTTCTGCAAATGCGTTCTCAGCTCGTCAATACTGTTCCATTTCTTCATCAAGTTGGGACTCTCTAACGACTTTGCTTTTGTATCATACCAGCCCCATTCAGCTTGCATAACATCTTGGTCAGCAGGCATCATATCAACATTGCTAAAATCTGCGGCCCAACAAATTTTTGCCCAGCGAACTATGCCCCATGGCCCTAAATCCCATTGGGGTTTATCTTCATGATGTTCATTGCACAGCTCAACAACGTGAGTAAGATATCGCTTACTTTGCTTCGGAGGCTTCTGAGAAAGGATAATCAGAGAGCCTTTCGGCAAGTTGGAGGCATGAGCTTCTACGCCATCACCTCTCTTAAAATTTAGGGGGAAGTAAGAACAAACTGGATATTCTTTATATGCCCAATCCGTCTCATCATTAATATTTTTGATATATGCCAAACGAGCAAAGTCCATGATTCCACCTGATCAATTGAGAGAAGTGAATACTAAAAGTCAGCCTAAAACAGTAACAATCTTAATCTTGCCAGAATTCAAATCCAACAAGCTAATCCATAACGAAAATCTAGCACTCTAACGTTCCTGGTCAGCGGTTGCAGATACCTTTGCAACATCACAAGCGGCTTTGGTCAATCCGCTGCACCAGGGTTGTTAGACTGCGCCACAATAGGAGAATCGATTACCCCTCATCTCTCTCGGAAATTACAACAACATAGCTCGGCGATTGCACCGCTCAACCTATCTTTTAGTCATCAGTCACCATTTGGTCTGGGAGCTAGCCGATTACCAGCATCGTCTCTGGGATTTGAAAGAGGAGTGACTTGAGTGCGAGTAAGAAAGGATAGCAATGCAGCAGTGAAGGCATATAAAGCCCCTAGCTGACTCTCCTGCAATTGAAGAACGCCAAACGCCACTAGCAAAGGAAAGAGTGCTTGAATAAGCCCCTGAAATAAGACTGGCTCTTGCCTTATCTGCTTGAATAACCCCATGACAAAACCTCAATATTTTAAATTCAATCCTCAACTACACAACACGTTGAAGTGTCTGCTAAAGGGGCAACAGCATCTGCGTGTGTAGCCAAACTCACAACACTTGCAAATGGTACTGACTCAATTGGTGACAAAACTAAGCTCTTAAACTTGTCCCAAGGAAATTTTGTTCCCGGATCAGTACGGCGATTTGGATCGAGTTTTGCGTGAGACACTACATGATGCAAATTCGGATATTTAGCCCAACAATAACGAACAATATCAGCCGTTGCTTTGACTTGCCAATCTGAGAAAGGGTCATTTATTTGAGTGTTGACAACTTCAATGCCAAGAGACCAATGATTGACTCTAGTTTTTCCACTATTGACATCAGGATGAGACTTATCGTTTCTGACATGCCATGCAGCAAGCGTTTCTGGGGCACATGCCCAAACTAAGCTACCGTGCTGAGGTTCATTTTCATCTGGAACAAGCCAGTGAAAACTAGCTTTGCCATCTTTCATAACCGAAACTGCACCTTCGGAACTAGCACCTGCCGTTGCGTGAATTATGACAGCTCTGATGCCATTAATTGGGTGTACGTCGCGCTGGCTCGTACATCCTTCCCAATATGCTTTTATGCCAGGATACCAAGTTTCAGGAATTGAAACATCGGTCGGGCGACCATCAGACGGAAGATCAAATTGGTATGTTTTTGGTTCAGTCATTTATCGTTCCTTTCATGGAAAATACTTTGAGAATTCAACACGGACAGAAAAGCCTGAAGTACATCTCGACCGAGATCTAGCGGTCTAACAACTTATTATACTGAAACTTTCCGTATATCTACCCCACACAAGGTAAATACCCCGAAACTTTCCATGTATCTACCCCATAGAGCAGATTATACCGAAAGTTTCCGTATAATATCCCGCTCAGGTGTGTTACCCCGAAACTTTCCGTATAAATTCAGCATCCTATACGGAGATTGCCGTGTGATATTAAGGACATTCCTGAAATCCGTTACTTGATTTGTCATGTCCTCTCAACCCAAATTGCTTGATCAAGTTCGGGACGTGCTGCGGTTGAGGCACTATTCTTACGAAACGGAAAAAAGTTATATCCATTGGGTCAAGCGCTTCATTGGCTTTCATCAAATGAAACCGCCTCGGGAGATGGGCGCTGCTGAAGTGGAAGCATTTTTGACTCATTTAGCAGTGCAGAAAAATGTCGCGCCTTCAACCCAAAATCAAGCGCTGAGCGCTTTGATATTTTTGTACCGTGAGGTCGATCAGCGTGATACCGCTTGGGGCTTGAACGCGGTTCGAGCCAAAACCACTGAAGTGAATTGATTGGTCAGTTGGATCGAGATGGAGAACTCTACACTCAAGAGCCCATTGAGGGGTTTGACCATGATTGGGCAACGCTGGCAACCGGGGTGGCCATTCCCCACGGGTTATACGACATGACCGCTAACGTGGGCTACATCCAGATTGGCATCAGCCGCGATACCAGCGAGTTTGCCTGCGATTCGATTCGCTATTCGTGGAACACCTATGGCAAGATTCGTTATCCCCTGGCTGACTCGATTTTGCTCTTGTGTGACGGTGCCGGCAGCAATCGCTCACGCTATTACATCTTCAAGCAGGACTTACAGGCGTTGGTCAACGAGTTAGGCATCGAAATTCGCATCGCTCACTATCCGCCCTACACCTCCAAGTACAATCCCATTGAGCATCGCTTGTTTCCTCATCGCGCGCGCGGGTGTCAGGGAGTAATTTTTGATAGTGTCCAGACCGTACAACAACTAATGGCAACGGCAACCACGCGCACAGGACTGAATGTGTTTACGACCATCCTCGATAAGACCTATCAAACGGGGCGAAAAGTGGCTGAAGGCTTCAAATCCAACATGAAAATTGTCTTTGATGATTTCTTGCCCCAATGGAATTACACCGCAAAACCAGAATTACAGGTTATTTAATCCACGATCCTTAGTGACATCGTCTTCAGCGTCAATCAGCTCATTTCGCAAATAGAAGCTTAATTTTTAACCAGCCCTAACTTGAAGCAAACTGACCCATAAAAAAGCGTAGCTGCTGTTGGGTTTGCCAAATATAATCGGTGGGGTTCCACAATTCTCGCAGACCAAAGTCGATCAGCTGGGCGGGCACTAAATGGTCGCGTCGTTCCACCTGCATCATTTGTTCTAGGACCCAAGGATCGCGAGAATATTCAGGATGACCTGAGAAAACCAAAATATGGCTGCCCAGTATCCAACCTAAATGTTCCGTGACGCCACTAGTACCCAAGGATATAGCCCCAGGCGGCAGTTTAGTCACCCCATCATTGTGGTGAACATGGATGTTGTAGGCCGAACGCTCTGTCCTAAAATACTCTTGTGCTGACGGGGTGAGCTGTAGGGTAACAACAGATAATTCGGTGCCGGTGGGACTCTTCTCCACGTTACCCCCCAAGGCTTGGGCAACAATTTGAGGAGCAAAGGAGAAACCCGATAAACGGATCTGTTGTTGGTGATAGGTTTGAATCACATCCCGGAGATGCACCACCCAGTCATCCAAATCGTAGGCGGCATTCGCAGAACCCGAGATAACAATGCCATCTAGCTCCGATAGTTCCCCTGCACTAGGGTAATGAAATTTGCGAGGCTCATATTTGACCAGCTCTACGCCGTCCAGCTCCACTCCCCCTAAGTCTTCTGGCAGACTTTTATCCCGGACATCCGCAAACAGCTGCTGATGCATGTCATAAAAACCGTCGGGGTAGCGGTCTAAAATTTGGGGCGCCCACCAGCGGAGATCGTCGGTGCCGACATCAAAGCTGGCTAGGCGCAGGGTACGGGATGGCATAATGCTTTAAGCCAAGGCATCTGAACAATAGTCGGCTAAAAATGGGGTACGGTAGCCATTTTGGGACCACAGAATGGGGTAATAACTTTCATCCAGGTCTAAACTGTCTTGGCGGCGATAGCGTTCGAAGATATACCCTTGGCCTACCCCAGGCAGTTGAAATTTGGTATGGCCAGCTAGGGAGCTAATGGCCAGACTCCGACGGGTTTTGGTTTGGCTGGGATTGTGCCCAGACCCACGCCAGAGATTGCCATGGAGAAAAACAGCACTGCCCGGCGGTAAGACGATGGGGACAATCTGGGGAGATTCTACCCCCGCTTCACTGGCCGCTTGCCACAGGGGGGCACGGTAGTCCTCTGGGGGGGCGTGGAGAAAACGCATCTGATCGGTAGAGTCCCAGAAGTGAGAACCCGGCACGATTTCTAAGGAGCCAGTCTTGAGGGCAACATCACTGAGGGCAATCCAGCAGGTGACAATGGCCGGTGGGGCCAGGCTGGAGGTGTAGGTATTGTTGCGATGGAAGTATACTGGCGGAGCATCGGGGGGTTTGATCCAACAGGTGTCCAGCCCATAGCGGGCTGAGGTCCAGCCCATGAGGGTGGCGTTGATTTGGGCGATTTTGGCAGAGAGGGTGAAGCTGGCTAGGGTGCGATCGCAACGCCACAATCCTGTCATCTGCTGGGTGGCATTGGGCTGACTCAGCCCCGGACGACCGTACCACTCATCGGGGTAAATGCCCGTTTCAAACTGGGTGTTAAACAGGGGGTCAAAGCGGTCGCTAATGAGGTCAATTTGCTCAGGCGTCAACAGATTGTCAACGATCAAATAGCCATGCTGGTGAAACAGTTGGACTTGGTCTGGAGTAATGTCTAGGGCAGACAGTTGGGCTAGGGTAGCTGGTCCGACAGATGAGTTTTTCATGGTGTGTGGTCCAAAAAGGGAGTACGGTAGCCGTCTTCGCGCCAGACAATAGGAAAAAAGCTTTCGTCCATGGTGTTGTCACCCTGGCGGCGATACTTGCCTGCAATATAGCCACCGGGCACATAGGAACCACAGGGTTGAAATTCTGCATTGGCCGGAACGTAAGCCAGTACCATGCTACGGCGGACGACATCCATCGTGTTTTTGCCAGAACCGTGCCAGGTATTGCCATGGTGAAAAACACCACCACCAGGCGGAATATTCAGCTGGACAACATCCGGCTGGTCGACGCCAACGGCCTGGGCTGCCTGCTCCATTTCGGAACGATAACTTTTGTTCTGGTTATGAAATTCAGGGACGGCGGTCGACAGTTCCCATTGGTGGGAGCCCCGCGCATATTCGATGGTGCTAGCTCCGGCCACGGCATGGCTGAGGGCAATCCAACAGGTGACCACACTGGGGGGGGTGTGGTAGTTGATGTACATGGAGTCTTGGTGCAGGGTGGTTTCCTTGGCCCCACCGGGCTTTTGCCAAATGC
Organism: Leptothoe sp. PORK10 BA2; assembly: GCF_034932105.1. Classification (NCBI taxonomy): domain Bacteria; kingdom Bacillati; phylum Cyanobacteriota; class Cyanophyceae; order Nodosilineales; family Cymatolegaceae; genus Leptothoe; species Leptothoe sp. PORK10 BA2. The sequence goes on from NZ_JAYGIG010000122.1 coordinate 49,730, forward strand.
CGTCGGCGAGCAGGCGGGCGCCATGCCAGCCCTCCAGGGTGGCGGCCATGTGGCCAATGGCGGGGGACATCATGGCGGAGAAGAGGGTGCGATCGCACTTCCACACCCCGGTCATTTGACCAGCGGCCCCCGGCTTACCCAAATAGGGATTCCAATGCCACTCATCGGGATATATCCCCGTCTCAAAGTCTCCGGCAAACAGCGGATCAAATCGGGCCACTAAACGCTCCACCAAATCAGGGGGCAGAAGATCCTCCACCACCAGAAACCCATCCCTGTGAAACTGTTCAATTTGCCCAGTAGTCAAGGGCTCTTTTGCTATTGTCTGCATCAAAGCCTCCTTTGAGGAGCGACAATTCAACTCGATACTAATACATAAATCGCTAAACTACCTTCCCGTTGCCCTGGCAACGGAGGGAGACGCTACCCACAAATCCACTCCATCGATATTTAAAAGTACAAACTAATACCCTATCCCAGGAGGGGAGAGGCAACGGGGTGGGTTAACCGAATTTAACTAATAGATCTCCAAATACTCGGCCACTTCCCAATTCGTAATATGGTCATGGAATCGAGCTAGCTCAAACGCTTTCACCGTTGAGAACAGCTGACAAAATTCTTCTCCCAATAAAGCTTGCATGGCTCCATCTGCCGCCAGGGCATCCAGGGCAGCATCCAGGGTCTTGGGGAAAGGCTTTAGACTTGGATCATCTTCACTGGGTCCATCCACCATGGGTTGTAGTACCAGATTGTCCTTCAGGCCTAACAAGCCTGCGGCTAGGGTCGCCGCCGCACTCAGGTAAGGATTACTCAACCCCGAAGCGGCCCGCATTTCCAGGTGGGTTTGATCATCCTTGGTGGCCTTCATGCGGACCATCGCAGTGCGGTCTTCAATGCCCCAGCTGATGTTAGAGGGGGCAAAGGTGTGGGGCTTTAACCGGCGGTAACAGTTGGGGGTGGGGCCAATCAGGGGCAACATGGCGGGTGCATGGGTCAAAATACCTTGGGTAAAGGACTTGGCCACCGCAGACAGGCCATCGACATCGCTGGGGTCAAGAAAGGCATTGGTGCCGTCAGGATGCCAAAGACTAATGTGAAAATGGCAGCAACAGCCCGCCATGCCAGCAAAGGGTTTGGACATAAAACTGGCTTGGTAGCCCAGATGATGGGCAATCTCTTTGACTGCGTTTTTAAAGGTGAAGGCCTTATCCGCCCCCTTAATCCCCATACCGGGGCCAAAATTAATTTCAAACTGGGACGGGGCATATTCACAGTTATGGGTAATCACATCAATCCCCGCTGCCTGCAGGTAATCCAGCATTTGGGTGACTTCGGGGACGTACTGATTACGAATGTGGTTAAAAATATGGAGACCGTCGAAAAGGGGCTGATGGGTTTCGGCATCTAGCAGATAGAACTCAAATTCGTGGCCCATCATGACCTCAAATCCCATTTGTTGGGCTAGGTCCAACAGGGATTGAAGCACATAGCGGGGGGCTCCCTGAATCGGCTCGGTCGCGCTCCAGTAGGCGTCGCATACGACTTTGACGGTGCTGTCCATCCAGGGCACTGGGGTACAGCTCTCGATGTCAGGAAACAACGTCATATCACAGTACTTACGTTCTTCGTGATAGCCGGAGCCGGAGACAACGGAAGATGCGGTGTCGAGGGCGAGGGTACCACCGTAGAAGTTGAGGCCTTTGCGGGCGTAGCCTTCGACCTTGTTGATGGGGATGACTTTTAGGCGGGAGACGCCGTGCAGGTCGGGGAGTTCGAAGCGGACGTATTTGACGCCTTGTTCTTGTAGGGTTTTGACCCAGGCGGAGACGGCTTCAGAACTAGGGGGAATGTGGCTCATGAAGAGGGCTCCTAACATTTTTGTTCTTTATAATGTCGCGAAGATGGGAATTAGGTGCTGTATATGGGAGGACAGAATTAGATTTGGGCAGGTAATTATTGCGCTGTTTATCTTGCGACATCTACCGGAGAGCCATTATCCCAGCCAGAAATCTTAAACCCATTTTGGCTCACGACTTGTTCCACATCAGAACGAAATTCTGCCCTTAAAAATAGGGCTAACCCTCCCTGGGTAGTTTGCTGGGGCCGATGCAGCGACTGACTTAGGGCGTCCGGTGGTTGAAAATGTAATCCCTGCCAGCCAAATTGGGGATAGGTGTCGAGGAGGGTATAGAGGGTGTTGGCATTTTGCTGCACGGCTCCGATCAGCAGGTTAAAATGGCCGACGCTCCAGTCGGTGGTTGGGCTAGATATTGGTTTTGATTGTAAATAGGAAATCAGGGTGTGGGGTGTGGGGTTAGTGCCCCAAAAATAGCTGGTGTGGGAATTGAGGAGGGGGATGGCCTGCCAGGTGGGATAGCCGTGGCAGAGGCTCCATAGGGTGGATAGACCATCTTGCCAGGTGGATAGTTGGGGCGGAGATAGTTGTAGGGGGATCAGGCAGAATTTTTCTTGGCTTAAGGTTTGGGTGGCGTGGATGAGACCGGTGATGGCGGTGCCGCAGCTAGAAGGATCGGCCTGGGTGGGGATTTGGTCATAGTGGGGACCTTGGAGAGAGTGGGCGTTTGGGGGTAGCCACTCCCTCGGGTTGCCTTGATTGGGGAGAGTGGTTGAGGCTGCGATCGCAACCTCAACAGCGGTCACCGTCAACCCACCATAGGCTTGTAGCAGTAGGGATATCCAATAGGGACCACAGAGATTATCCGGCTGTTGATTGTTCCCCTGGTGAACCCTTAATAGGGGATCCAGATAGGGCAATAGGGTGAAGCTGATGGGTATGGTTGAACCTGGGGGGAATGTCATCGTAATTATAGAAAAAAGCACTGTCCTCCTAAAGAAGCACAGTGCTTGGACTACCTGTCCAGTATGTTGCAGAAGCTGAGTCTGAGACCCTAGCGCTGATGAGGGCCAAAATTACGGTAAGACCGCTTTCGGCGTTGGGATTTTCCCCGGCGTAAGTTGGGCAAACCAATGCCGGTCATCCCCAATAGAGCCAAGGGCAAAGCCTGTCTAGACGACTCGGCTAGCCTTGTTTTAGGAGTTTCTTCGGCAGATTGTCTGCTCTGGTTGGTGTGCTGCAGCTGATCAGCCGCCACCCACGACAGCAATCCAATCACAATAAAACTGCTCAAACGGTTGAGAGATTTGTCCACGGTCGGTAATTCATGGTGCTTCGAATAGGTGGCGAAAAGAAACCAGAAAAAGAGACCGACAGAGACCAATAGGGCAATGGCATTGATAGCTGGGGTGTGGGCAAAAGTATAAATTGCCCCTCCCGTAGGACCATCAACCGCACCATTAAACTCTTCTATCGTTGAAAATGGACTTGGCATGGAGACTCCTTACATCAGTGGTCTTGCTTGCGGTACGGAGATGGCAGGCTCTGGTGTATGGCCATTTTGTTCAGGCAGAATCGGATATTCTGGATAGCCCTCTAGACCAAAGTCCGAAAGATCTAGACCCACAATTTCTTCTTCAGGAGAAATCCGTAGCATACCCAGTTTCTTCAGCACAAAGCTGACACCATATCCGGGGATAAAGCCAAGGATGACGGTGCAAATAAAGGTGCCCACCAGCTGGGCAAAAAATCCAGTTAGGGGAATACCATCACCTTGGGGATAGCCAGAGGCCATAATCCCCACTGTCATTGCGCCAAGCATACCGCAGTAGCCATGGACAGCAAACGCACCCACTGCATCGTCAATACCTGCTTTTTCAACGGCAGCACCCACAAAGGGCATGGTGTAAGCACCAATAAAGGCGATCAAAATGATGATGGCGGGACTATACAGATCCATCCCTGCACCCACGGAGATAATTCCCGCTAGACCACCTGAGATGGTATAGAACGGATCGGCCTTAGAACCAATGTAGGCACCCACAATACCAGAACACAGGGCCAAGGTTGTATTCACACCGATGGAGGCCAGGGTCATGGGCGTACCATAAATGGTAATCTCCATGGTTTGACCTGGAACAAAGATGACGCAGGCGGCTAAAAACGCATAGAAGCCTACGAAAATCAACATCAGGCCCACCATGGTCAGGGGCAAGTTGTGGGGCAGGATTGCTCTCGGTTTGCCGTTGGCGTCAAACTTACCAATGCGAGGACCTAGGTTGATTAGGACACCCAGGGCAAAGAAACCAGAGACACCGTGTAGTACTGCCGAACAGCCAAAGTCATGGTAACCAAGGTTAGTGAAAAACCAACCGTAGGGATTCCAACCCCAAGCCGCTGCGACCACCCAGGTGAACGATCCTAGGATCACGGCCAAAATGGAATAGGCACCTACTTTAATCCGCTCAATTACAGCACCGGAAAGAATAGATGCGGTGGTCATGGAAAATAGGGCAAAGGCAAACCAGAAGACACCGGTGAGGTTATCGGCAATGTTGGGACCCATGGCGGGCGACCAGGGGTAGGAAGCTTGCACCAAGCCCAGTACAGACCCAACAGTTCCTTCAGACGCTGGATCGGTCCAGGGGCCAACAATCCCTCCCGTCACTGGGAACAGCGGGAAGGCATTGTATACCCACCAGCCAAAGAAGAAGAAGGTAAGACCGACAATTGATAGGGTAAGCAGGTTCTTGACCATGGTGGCCAGAACATTCTTGGCACGCGAGGCACCACCTTCGTAGGCTAAAAAGCCCGCGTGGATCAGTAGCATAAAAACGGAGGCCCAATAGTAATAGGACTCCGACACGAAAGTTGCGAGAAACTCTTGTGATTCAGGAGACATACGCGGCTCCAGTATGAGATCAACGACAAATGGTCAACAATAACTGGACGATGGGTCGGTTAGTCAGAGTATGAGAAGTAGCCCACACAAACTGTTCAAGTATTCACAGAAACAGTTAATAAACTAGAGGCATTCAAGGAACCTAATATCTCATAATTACTTGTTCTGACTGACCCAACTAAATTGACTGGATTGGTACAACTTAGATCGGCTTGTTATATCAAGAGTATGCAACGCAAATCTTAGCAAGGCTGTATTAATTACTACTGAAAAGCACCCGTGATCCCCGTTTTTACAATTCTCCTTATTCCGGTCTGTTGGCTACAGACATGGGCCATGGTTGAGCTTCTGCCCTAGGGTCTCCAGATCTTTATGGGCTAGATGCAGTTCTAGGGTGGGTTTACCCTGGGTTGGATGGTGCCAAATCAGGATCGGCATACCGGCGAATTGGGCGGGCACCGCCTGATGGTTAGGGATATGATCTAGCCGGTGAGGGGGTCTGACGGTGGCTTGAGCCATGATTGTTGGCAGCTCGGAAATGGGTAGACATAGGCTGCCTAGCCAGTCAAATTGGGTGAGCCAGATGGCGGGCTGGGGCTGGGAAATGAGTTGGGCCAGATCCCCTGCATAGACAATGCGAAAGTTGCGATCGCACAACCGTAACACCGAACAGTCTTTGCCCTGTAATACGGTCTCCATGGACTGAAACGGGGCCAAATACCCCACATCATTGCCAAACAGCTGCATGGCCACCTTTAACCCATCCACCCCGGCCAAGTCCCAAAGGGAGTGGTGCCGGGAGTGGTGCATGGCTGTATCCGGATGGGACTGCGGCTGGGGGGGATGCATGACCATGATGGTTATATCCGTACCCGACTTTTGGTGGGATCAAAGGCGGCTAAGGGACCCACCGTGGCGACTAGGCGACGCTTAAGGCCATCCAAGAGACCCACCTCCACCCGAGTGCCGGAGTCTGCATATTCAGGGACAATCTGGGCCATGGCGATGCTCCGATTCAGCACCGGCGAGAACGTAGCGCTGGTAATCTGACCGATGCGCCAGCGTTCACCCTGGGCATAGATATTTTGGCCATGGGTGGCCACTTCATTACCGTCCAATACCAGGCCAACGGCCACCCTAGATGGATGCTGGCGAATCTTTTCCAAAGCCCCCTGGCCCATAAAGTTTGGTTTCTTCAGGGCCACGGTCCAACCGATGCCTGCCTGGTAGGGAGAGGTTAAATCATCAAACTCATAGCCCGATGCCAACAGACCCGCTTCAATTCTGGCTCGGTCCAGGGCCTGCATCCCCAGGGGTAATAGGCCAAAGCTTTGGCCTGCCTGGAGCAATCGGGTCCAAAGTCGGGTGCCATACTCAGGGTGAACAAACAGCTCATAGCCCAGTTCACCGGTATACCCCGTGCGGGAAAGCACCAGGGGAATATCTCCCACCTTAACCGCCGCAAATTGAAAATAGCCCAGGGTGTCTAGGGTGATGGTCGGCTCCGCAAAAGAGACCAATGGCCTCAGAATATCGCGAGATTTGGGCCCTTGGAGCGCTAGGTTGTGGATGCGATCGCTCACTGCCTCAATCTCCACAGTCCATCCCTGACCCTCGGCAATGCGCCGGAGCCAGTCCCCATCCGTATCGCAGTTACCCACATAGCGATAGTGGGTGGGACTCAAGCAGAAGACAATACCATCGTCCACAATGCCGCCATGGGGATTGAGCAAGCACCCATAGGCAGATTGGCCCGGAGTGATTTTCTCCAAGTTACGAGAAAAAGCATATTGCAACAGGGCAAAGGCATCGGCCCCCGTGACCTCAAATTTTCTCAAGGCGGAGAGATCCATCAGGGCGGCCCGTTGGCGGAGGGCCCAATATTCCGCCTGGTCACCCTGGTGGGCAAAACTTTTGGGCACCCAAAACCCGTTGTATTCCACCAGGTCATCAGTCAGTTGCCGAATACAGGGGGTAAAGGCACTGTCTTGGGTGAGGCGCAGGGGAAAATCTGCCGCCACCCGTCGACCAATGGCTCGGGAAAATGTCGGATTAGCCGATTGCTCAGCCCCATAAATCCGCACATGGATCGGTGTGGGCTGCCAGCCATTGGCCGGATCAATGTCGTCGGGACAGGCGGAGCTAGCGCACAGCAGATCTTGGTGCGCCTTAAGCAGGACGTAGTCCCCGGCTCGGGACCAGGACTCTTCCGAAAGAATGTTGCCGTGGCAGTCCACCTGGGTGTTGAAAAAAAAGTTAATGGCGGGCCAGCCGGATCGGTTGGCCAGGCCATGGGGGGCCAACGCCCGATTAAAATTATCGCTACAGCTGGGATGGCCTGGATAGCCCGCATCTTCATAATAGCGGGATGTGCAGGCCAGGAAAAAGCTGTCATGGCGGCCGCAGGTGTCTTGGATCACTTCCACCAGGGGCTCCATGGTCTGGGAGAAATATTTGCTGTGGAGTCCTGCCTGGGGATTGGTGACGCCGTTGAGGGTGCGGGTGACGGTGCTGTCGATTTCCTGGCTGTGGTTGTGGGCGTTGAAGGCGAGGAAGTCAGAGCATTGGGCCCCGGAGACATCGATAATTTGGATGTATTGCCCCTGGGTGACGGAGTAGGAAAGGGCGGTGCCGGGGGCAATGCGGTACTCGGCGACAACGGGGCCTAGGGGGCTAGGTATGTCTTGATCGGTGGGGGGCGATAGGACGGTAGAAAGCACCATGGGAACACAATTTTTATGGTAGATAAATTTTTATGGTAGATATACGTTTAACAGTCTCCTCCCCTTGAGCAGGCTACAGTCTGATTTATGGTGTGTACATAAGTCGGAAAGAGGCCTCTTGCAGAGTGGGCTAATCCGAGGCCAGATATATCTTTTGGGACATTTTTTTAGCTCTGTGTATACCGTAGCCTGCTTAAGGGGAACCATTTGCCAGCCAACATTTGAAAGCTTTAGACTGCTTTCTTTTATGGGCGCTTACCTACCCACAGCAAGCCTGTTTACTCCCATGGCTCTTCGGCGATGGGGGCACGTCATTGGCCGGATTCTCATCAAAGAAGTTCAGCGGTTTCAACATAAACCCAATGGTCCCCACCGGCATCACCGGCCAATCTTCCGCCCGGGGAGAGTGACTGTGGGCAAAGGTGTACCACACCACCAAATCCGTGTTCTCAACGGAGCGATCCGCCTGGGTCCAAGCCGGTAGCCCCACCCCACCAGGGTGCTGGTTGGGATAGTCTCCCGCCGGATATTTCTCCTCGGCACTGTAGGGAGTGACCCACAGATGTTTGGTCATGTAGGTGGCTCGATTGATCACACTGGCGTCAGGCCGTGCCAACGGTAGGGTGTTTTCCCCCGGCATTAGTTTGTAGGCGGTGGGATAGCCCATGGCGTTGGTTTTGGATGGGTTCACAATCTTCCAATAGCGCCCCTTCATCGGATCAATCAGACGCTGGGCGGCTTGTTCCGTGGGCAGCAAGGTGGACTTGGCATAGAAGGCATTGCCATAGGGGTTATGGTCATCGTCCTCAGGGACAATATTTACCTCATAGACAGAATTATTGGGACCGTCTATGGCCATGTCCATGCGGACATTGAAAATGTGTTGGTGGATGGGGGCATTGAGCTGGGGGGCAATCAGGGTGCCATATTGGGGTACTTCCCCAGGCATCACGGCAGCGGTACTGACCATGCCCGTGAGTTTGACTTCGTATTGGATAGTGCCGTCCTGGTAGAAGTACCAATAGAAGCCATATTCGTAGTTGCCCACGGTGGCGATAAAGGAGACCACCAAGCGACGGGACCGTCTCACTTCCGTCTGTTCCGTGCGCCAGTCCATGTGCTTCCAAAGGATGCCAAAATCTTCCTCATGGAGACAGACGGCATTTTCAATCTGGGCCACCTCACCCCGAGAATTGGTGATAAAGGCGTCGAAGTAGTAAATTTCTCCCAGGCAGTCACAGCCTAGCTTGAGGGAATTAGCCAGGGAACCAATGCCATATTCCCCCACGTCAAAGGCATTTTTGCGATAGGCATAGGGTTTTGGATCGCCGTAGGGCACGGTCATTTCCGCCAAGGAAGCCCGATAGAAAATGGGGCGTTCTTCCCCTTGGTCTGTGTAGGAAACGGTGTAGAGGACTAAGCCTTCGCGGGGGGTGAAGCCCACGCGAATTTTCCACTTTTGCCAGGAGATTTCATGGCCGTCAACTGCAAAGCTAGGACCTTCGGGTTGAATAATCTCTAGGGGTTTTAGGTCCTGGCGGTAGTTTTTGACATATTCAGGGGTGTAGTTACCATCCTGAGGAGGTAAGGGCACGACGCCATAGTCCTCCACCCGGATCACCTTCATTTTGTTCAGATCCACCACGGGGATGACGCCTTCAATGGGTCTGGCATAGCCGTTATCCGTGGGGTTGGCTTTGACCCAGCAGAGGGCTCGGGACAATCGAACCCCTTCTTCATCGGCAATGCCATAGTTACCGGCGGACCAGGGATCTACCATGACTAGGTCTGGATCGGTGATGCCCCGTTTTGCGATCGCATCCCTAAACTCCTGACTCGCCTTAACCACCGTCTCGCATTCCATAAACTCGTCCAACATGATGGGAGGTTGCACCCCAGGAATGTGCTCCCAGGATTTCACTCGACCCTGACTGAGGGAAACGACAACTTCGTAGGTTTGGGCCGTGGCATTATCCAACAAGATTAAAAAGGCCTCTCGCTCGATGGCATCCCCAGGCTTAAAGCTCAAAACCGTCTCTTTTGTCGGTTCATTTAGGGTGACCGTGGCAAACCGAAAACTTGCTCCCAGGGACTTTTCCTGACGCACAATAGCCACCGCTGCGGTAATCTCATCAGGGTTTAACGGTTCCAATGGATGGGCGACCGTTACAGTTGCAATGATTCTTTCCTTGGCTAGGGTCATGGGGATGTTCTCCTTGGGGAATTACTAAGGTGTTTTCTCGAAAAAGCGATACCAATTGAAAGCCCCCCTTCCATGGCAATAGTTCTATGGTCCCAACTAGGCATAATGGGGTTTCCAAGATTTTGGGGGGATAGGATTCAAAACCCCCAGAATATAGTCCAAGGGTCCTTCAGGAAGGGTCCTTCTTGAAGGGGGTTGAGGGCACGGATAACGGGTATCTTCTCCGCTGGAAATGTTCTAACTTCATGAATTCTCTAACTTCCCCCTTTGCTTACGCCTTGCCCGCAGGGCTTTAGGGGGAAACGCCAAAGTCATGAGCTTTTTTTCAACTGCTAACCACAGCCATGGCGGGTACCTTTGCCGCTTCAGCTTCGTCTAACTCCGCCAACAGACTTTCTGCTAACTGGCGCTTCTTGTCCGCATCCATTTTCTTCAGCTCGTTGTTGAGCACCCGCTCATTCACAGACTGGTTCCAATAGTCGAGACTTTCAAACCCAAGCAAGGCAGACTTGCCCACAAACTGTCGCAAAATCTCGTTGGTAGGACCCATCACCCAACCCGCTTTGCCATCCCGCAGGTAGCGCTCCACTTCCATATCTTTCTTGAAGCCAGAACCGCCGCAGGCGTGGAGCATTTTGTCACACACATGGGCCACATTCTTCGCCGCTGAGAATTTAATTTGCCAATACCAGTGGAGATAGGCCGACCGAGGTAGGGCGGTAATATCGGCATGCAATGACCAGTCACAATCATGGGTTAATTTATCCATCAATTGACCCATGGAGAACGTATACATGCGGCAGGCACTGGTGTCGATAATTGCCTCACCAAAATAGTCCTGAATGGTGGGATAGTCCGCCACCCGCATACCCACATCCACATGTTTTTTGCGAGTAACATGCTTTTTCGCAATGTCGATGGCCCCCATGGCAATGCCATTCCAACAGGCGGAGGAGCAAAGTAAGAAAAACGGATCGACAATCTCGTCATTGGAGGATACCCCATCCCCCGCTGGTCCCACCATGCGCTGGGCGGGAATGGTAACCCCATCCACCAACAGCGTCCCGGACTGATTACCCCGCAACCCTAGGGCATCCCACTTGTGGGGTTCCGCCTGAACCTCGTCTCCATAGATCAGAAAACAGGAGAGGTCAGAATAGTCTCCAGCAAAGTCAGGGCTGGTGGTTTGGACGATGTACCAATCGGCAAAGCCGGCGGAGGTGGTCCAGGAGGCTCGCTTGAATACCTGCCAACCGTCACCGGTGGACTTGGCCTTGGAGGAAACCGGATACCAGAAGTGGGAGCCGGTTTCTGGATCAGAATAGGAGAGGGTGCCGATCAGTACTTCAGCATCCAGTCGCTTTAGGAGTGATTGCAATTCTGGATTGTCATGGGCCCGGAATAGGGCGGCGGCAACCGCCCCCAAATGCATGGTAAAACACATGGCCGTACTGGGACAGCCATAGCGGGCGATGGTTTCCACCACCATGGCGGCACAAATATGGTTTTCTCCTAACCCCCCCCATTCCTGGGGGACAAACAGACCTAACAGCCCCAGGGACGCCAAGGCTTTGAAGTTTTCGCGGGGGTAGATCAGGTTGCGGTCAGATGCGATCGCATTCGGCCGTAGTACCTTGGCACACAGGTCAATCAGTTTCGCCTGGATGGTCTGTTGTGCTGGAGTAAGCAGCCACTGGGGGTCAAAGTCCCCACTGAGACCGTTAAACGGATTTTCGAGGGGTGGATTCGTCAAAATTTCGGTCGTCATGGGGGCTTAGGAACTGATGAAAAAAAATTAAAAGAAAACGTCCTCAGACCTACGTCTTCAGACAACAGCCGCAGCTGCGGCTGCCAACGGATCGGCACAGTAATCAGCTAAATGGGGACTGCGATACCCATCTTCTTGCCATAAAATCGGAAAGAAACTCTCATCCATGCGAGTATCGCCCACCCGCTTGTAGCGCCCGTAGATATAACCCGGCTCATGCACTGGGTGGAATTGGGCTTGGGCTGGAATCGTATGTAGGCCAATACTATGGAATGTGCCCTCCGTGCGAGTGGTCTGGCACAGCCCATGCCAGGTGCGCCCATGGTGAAAGGCACAGCCCCCGGCCGGAACTTCCACAAAGACTAACTCCGGCTCATCCACCCCAGCATTCTCTGCCGCCTGCAACATGGCCCAGCGATAGTCCTTTTTCGGCGCATGGAACTCACCCTCCACGTTGGCCAGGGGCCATTTGTGGGAGCCCTTGGCATAGACCAAGGTGCCATCCGCCGGGGTGGCATCGTCCAGGGCAATCCAGCAGGTCATCATGGCGGCTGGGTCTAAATAGTCGATGTAGGCCCCGTCCTGGTGCATGGCCACGGGCTTAGCCTGGGGAGGCTTCATCCACATGCTGTCCTGGCCAATGCGGGCACCGGTCCAACCGCCTAAGGTGGCGGTGAGACGGCCAATTTCTGAGGAAAGGACGAGGCTGGCAATGGTGCGATCGCATTTCCACGCGTTACACATTTCCCGAGTTATATCCGGCAGACTCAAGCCTGGCCGCCAATACCACTCATCGGGATAGATGCCCGTATCAAAGTCTCCATGAAACAGGGGGCCTAAACGACTCACCAGCTGTCCGACAAAATCGGAAGGCAAGAAATTTTCCAGAATCAAAAATCCATCCTCTTGGAACTGACGAATCTGTTCCTGAGAAAGCTGAACAGGCTGATAAACCATAAAAGCACCCCTGATGCTTTAAAACGGAGATGTCCAGTTGACAAAACAATCTGGACGTTCTCTACTTGTCATAATAAGTTGTAAGCTTATTTGCGATGTGCCCTTTGCTACCCTTTTATGGAATCTCAAGAATTGTTAACAGCTAATTTAACAGTCCAGCCGGGTTACTTAAATATTGTGGCCAGTGACTTTGATGCCCGTCCCATGAGTTATCTAACGGAGGATGGACAGCGGGCGGGCTATGAACCTGACTTAACTCGGACCATCTGTAAACAGCTGGGGTTAACACCGGTTTGGCACAACTTGCCCATGGCGGAGTTCTATAGCTCCATGGCCACCGGCAACTACGATGTGGTGTGGTTCAACCAGGCCATCACCCCAGGCAGGCAACAGCAGGTCACCTTTACCCAACCCTATGGCTTGTTTGATGAGTCTGTTTTAGTCAGGGCGACCAACCCGGCAGCCTCTCCAGAGGATTTGGCCGGTCAGCGGGTGGGAGGATTGGCCGATAGTACGAATATTGCCCTGGTGGACGGTTTCCCAGGGGCAACGGCGGTGCCCTATCCTGGCAGTGACAAGGTTTTGCCTGAAATGTTGGCAGCCCTGAGGGCGGGAGAAATCGACGCCCTAATTGATGACGAGTTGGTGCTGCTAGTGGCCGAAGCAGAAGATCCGAACCTGCGCATGGCCTTTAGTCTGCCCACACGAGCCCCCTTTGCCATTGGCGTAGCGAAAAACCGACCGGAATTGTCAGAGAAGCTAGACAATTGTCTCTCCAGTTTGATCATGGATGGCACCTTGGCCCAATTGTGGGCCCAATGGATTCCCTGGAAACCTTTCCCGTTTTAATTAATTTTTTTAATCAATTCCAAGACATACAACCATTGCTGATGTTCGGGATAATTTTTTAAGCTGAAAGATTCTGGCAAACTGCCCCTGATCTTGCTCGGATTATCCCCTAAATCAGCAATAGCTTAGTCTGATCCCATTCAGCCCTGGAATTTTGCCATCGAGGAAACCATCGACTTGGCTACGATCTTGGCTACGATTTAGTAACCTTCGACACAAACTTATTATGACAAGTTGGTTTTTACTATAACAACTGCCCCATAGCTGGAGATTCCTATTGTGACCGGAGTTCTCACCCAATCCCCCTCTTCCACAGAGGTGACGTTAACGGATTTAGAGGCTTATGTTCAGTCGGATGGCCGAGTTGAGTTAGTACAGCAGGTGCGGGCCAAAATTAACGAGCTGGGTATTCAATACATCTACTACCAGTTTGTTTCCCTGACTGGCAAAATCACCGGTAAAGGTGCGCCTGCCGACCATTGGGAAACCATGGCAGAAAAGGGGATTCAGCTGGTCTATGGGGCGACCGTAAATCTCGCCCTTGACCGGACTCAAAATTATTTGGGCTATGGGCCCGAATCAGCCGAGCTAGTGGCAATTCCCGATCCTGAGACCTTTTGCCAGCTACCGTGGGATAAGCGCGTCGCCAGGGTCTACTGTTTCTGTTTTCGCAACCGCGAAGAAGAGGAAAATCCCGGTGCTTTTCTGACCAGCGACTGTCGCGGCAATCTCAAGCGCATCCACGATGAATTTAAACTAAAGCACGGGCTACAGCTACGCCATGGCTGTGAGCCCGAAATGATGTGGCTCAAAAAGGGCCCTGACGGCAAGCCCGACGGTGGCGCTACCAAGCCCAACTGTTACCACATTGATCAGTTTGAAGAACTACGTCCGGTGTTTCTGCGAGTGATTGAATACAGCCGCGCCATGGGGCTGGATATGATCCAGGGAGACCATGAAGATGCACCGGGGCAGCTAGAGTTAAACTTTATGTATGACGATGCGTTGCGAACCGCCGATCGTCTCACCACCTATCGACAAATCTGTGCCCAGGTAGGCCGTGAGTTTAACCTGATTGCCTGCTTTATGTCGAAGCCTTTCATGGGGGTGTCAGCGTCAGGCTGTCACCATAATCTCTCCCTATGGCGTGACGGAGAGGAGACGGTCAAAACGTTTGATTTAGAAACCCTGCCTGGGTTAGAGGGTAACTATACCTATAGCCATGGCGGCGAGAACACCTTTTTGCCGGTGGTCAGTGACTCTCCTCGGCTGCCGGGGCCCATTGGTCTGAACTGTATTGGGGGGGTGATCGCCCATTTAGGGGCACTCACCGCCATTGGCTGCTCCACCGTCAATTCTTACCGCCGTCTGTGGGATGCAGGATTTTGGGCACCGGTTTATTCTGACTGGGGCTATCAGAATCGCACCTGTGGTCTCAGGGTCTCGGCCCCAGGGCGCTTTGAGTATCGCGCCGTAGACTCCATGGTGAACCCTTACCTGATGGCGGGGGCCATACTCAAAGCCTTTGACGACGGCATCACCAAAAATCTTGATCCGGGCGACCCAGAACATCGCAACATTTATACGGCGATGGAAGAGGGTAAACAGGTGAAGAAGCTCCCCATGTCTCTGGGGGAAGCGTTAGAGCGTCTGGCGGATGATGAGGTGATCAAGTCGGCCCTACCCGGTGATATGTACCGACTCTTTGATGAGTACAAGCGAGATGAGTGGATTCGATTTCTCGCGACTGTCAGCAACTGGGATATGGATAACTACATAGCCTGTCTGCCATAGGCGAGGAAAACACTATGGCTGTTGCCCCCTGGAAATCTAGGATCACCTCCTTGTCCAGGGGCGACACCATGGCCTCGAACCCACCCTACCTGAAACATTAACCCAGACTGTCATAGGGCATGATCTGCTTGATTCCTACTTGATTCAAAATAACCCCATAGGTGCCCTAAAGCACCCTAAGGGTATCCTAATCATCTGCCAACCACATCTGAGCGGTACGGGGTGGGACCAGCAGGGTAAATCGATCACCCGACAGCTGTAGCTCATATCCGTGGATCAAGTCCTTAAATGTGCCAGGATTTTTCAAGCCAAAGGTACTAAAATTCGCCCATTGGTTAGAACCGCCCTTATTGATCGCAACAATTCCTTTGCTACCACGACGGAAGACTAGTAGGGTATCACTTTCATACAGCATCTCCATCCTCTCACCCTGGACCCCATTGTTGAACTGGATCATGGCTTTGATATCTGGACGCTTATAGGCATCGAGCCAGCGATCGCGATCGACTTCATGGTGAGATTCATTGTGGTCAGAGTAGATCAAGGGAACGCCACCGTCACGACCCAAAATATAGGCATGGGCTAAGTGCTCATCCTGAGGGTCCAACAACCAAAACCGAAACCCGTCATTGTGGGGTATATCATGGTTAACCACAAAGGTTACAGCCCGGTTCCAGGGCAAGGCATTACCATGGTCTTGGGGGCGTACTAGAGTGCGTAACGAACCACCGATGCCAAAGGCTTCACGAATGGCGTTAAATAGCGGAAAATCATAGGCCGACATCCGGGTTTCTCGGAGAAAAGGTTCGAGAAAAACTTTCTCATCGTGATCGCTGCCCGTTAATACTTCACCAAACCAGAACTTCTCTCTCACTTCTGGTCGATCGGCAATATTATCAACCATGCGCTCAGTGAGGTGTTTAATCGCATCAATTCGAAACCCATCAAATCCCATGGCTGCTAGAGCACTTACCATGTGATGCTGCTGTTTGAGTACCCAGTCAGAGTCCTTCAGATCGGGCAAACCTGACAGGTTCTGATACTGCACTGCACCACGATCCGACCATTCTCCTCCTTCAATTTCACCTGCGTGGTTAAAGTCATGGGTAGAAAACAGTCCAGTACTGAGATCGCCATATAAGCGGTTCTCTTCATATAGATCTGGCTGGCTTTGGTAGAGTTCTAGTTCTGCCTTGCCAGGAAAGTCAAAGCGGTCCTCACGGGCCTCGTTCGCCATGTGATTGATCACCAAGTCGGCATACACCCGAATCTGAGGGCTACTAGCATGGCAGGCAGCGATTAGTTCTTCGAGATCTTTTTTCCCACCGAGATGAGATAGCAGCACCCGATAGTCCTTAGGCTGATAGCGTTGCCACCACTGATCACCTTTGGGATCGGTGTACAACGGTGGAGGAATCAAAATCGCACCGTATCCAGCCTGTCGGATAGAGTCTAGGCTGTTAATAATCTCTGTATATTTCCAGTTAAACGCGTGAAGGGTAACAGTGCGCATATGATGATGTCCCTATGATGGTGATGTATCAAAAAAAATGAACCAATGGTGCATACAACCAAGATGGGTGATTTTCCCTACCGTTACAAACATATTTCATTTCTCGTGGGATTTTCCACAATCAAGCCATGTGTCCAATAAATTTTCCTTATCAATGACAGGATTGATTCACCTGTTTGCACTTGGCCGGGAGGAGCCGTAGACTCATTTATGAATGATACCTCAAAGCTCCTAAGTCTCTGCCCACTTGTGTTTTGACGGTTCCACTGGCGGCAGACATACTCACCGTAGTAGGGGTAGAGTTTTTCCCCGATTGCCCGGTTGAGATTAATATAGTAAATTCGCCACTGTAGGTTTTTATAAATTGTCTGTCGTTGGGCCAGAGTGGGTTTATCTGTAGAGATCGGCTGATGGGGTTGGAGTAAGTTTACGACAAGGATTGCGATCGCAATCTCCGCGCTTCAGGTGTGGGATGGGTATCGGCCAACAAAGCAGAGTCAGATTGAATATTGCAGGTCTCAGAAAGTGTTCGTAAACGCTCAGAGTCTCTTGGTTGTATCCCGATTGCTCTTTTCAACAAACCTCAATCAGCAGCTGATTTGGTTTAAGTTCTAACCCAAGGCTCATGTCATAGCTCAAGCCATCAATGAACTCCGTCAACACCTCCAACGTAGCTGGATCTTGGAAGTGCTCAGGTTTGGTCTCAGGGTGAGGATAATAAATTAACCCATTCACCCGTTGACCAGAACTAAGTACCAGCCGACAATCAAAAAACGAAAAATCTTCAGGTGGGGCATCAGCTGCCCATTTTATCTGTCTGAAGGTATGTTTTGCCTGCTTTACGACATAGCGATAGGGATGAATAGAGAGATTGATCGTTCCGGGGAAATAGGGGTCCAGGGCCAGACCCTGGGACGCAAATACAGGCTGCTGCATCCGAATTGTTCCCCCTGGAAATCTAGGGTTACCCCCTTGGCCGGAGGCGACACCATGGCCTCGAACTACTTTGCCGACAACATTAACCCAAGCCGTCATAGCGTCTGCTTTTCTTGGTTCACAATATCTTCATAGTAAACTCAGTCTTGACAAGAGTATTGGCAAAGTTCTTGCCAATACTCTGGAATTGTTCGATACAGGCTGTAGCCCAGCTCAACCTTATTCCTGGTAAATCTTGTTGTGGCTCAATCAGGGTGCATCTGTCTGACAAATCTTTATGCCATTCCTGACCCGATGAAACGATTTCCCTGCATCCTGGCCTATACTTGCCTAATTTTGGCCGTAACCATCACCGGGCTAGCTCTGCTTACCAACCGTTTTGGCTGGCCCCTGTACCTAGAAATTTTCTCTCACTTCCAGGTGCAGTACTTCATGGCCACCCTTCTACTGGCGGTACTCACCTTATTTTTAAGACAGTTTCGGATCCTATTAGTTATCCTTTTCTGCAGTGCCATCCTATCTGCCCAGGTTTTTCCCTGGTATGTCCCGTCCTCTCTGGGTGCCCCGGCCAATTACCGCATCCTATCGGCAAATTTGAACTTTGGTAATCGCGATGTCGCCCCCACCCTGGCCCTCGTAGCCGCTGAGCAACCGGACTTAGCCCTATTTATAGAAGTCGGCCAAGCCATGGAACCTCAGCTGGATGTCCTGACAACAACCCTGCCCTACAGTACCCACATCGCCGCAGAATTTGGCCTGTTGTTGTATAGCAAACATCCCCTGATCGATGTTCAATTACAGCAGTTTGGTCTCTATGCTCGAAAATCCCTAGTCGCCCATGTAGATATCAATGGACAGTCGTTCTCCCTGGTGGCAGCGCACCCCCTACCCCCCGTAGAACCGAGAATGTTTCAGTCCCGCAATACCTTACTGGCCGATGCGGGAGACTATATTAAAACCCAAACTGAGCCGGTGTTCTTTCTCGGGGATCTGAATATCACCATGTGGTCCCCCTACTATCAATCACTCATTCGTAAAACCGGTCTCAAAAATGCCCGTCAAGGCTTCGGCATTAGCCCTAGCTGGCCAACGGTGTCTAGATATGAGGGGCTGCCCAATATCGTTCAGGCCCTGGTTAAGCCGTTGCAAATTCCCATCGATCACTGCTTGGTTAGTGCGGGGGTAACCGTGGTCAATAGTCGCACGGGGGCTGAAACGGGTTCTGATCATTTGCCGATCATTACTGACCTGTGGCTCAGGTCTGAAAATGTCAGGGCCGGGATTTCCTGACATTTTCTGTAACGACAAACCGAGGGCTCATATCTACCCGCTAGATCAGACTTGATCGTCGTACGGGGTACTAACTCAAAGCGGGATGTTTTTCTAAGGATAGTATTCAGAAAACAGAAGCCAGGAGTCAGGGTCTCACTGACTTCTGGCTTCTGGTGCCGGATTCTCCACCTAGCTAGAATTTCCCAGCTTCAGGTGATACCCGCCGTACGGTGCGTTCTTCTCAAAAAGAGACTGCTTTAAACGTTAGCCTCTTCCTTGACAAGTTTGTTCCACCCTAGGTCCTTAAGGTTGCTGTTGCGTCGTAATGGACGAGTCACTAGCTCAAGAATGTCGCGGGTGCTGCCAAAACCGTGGATTTGGGCAAAGGTAAACTCTACGGACCACTTAGTATTAATCCCCCTAGCCTCCAGTGGATTGGCATGGGCCATGCCGGTAATGACCAAATCAGGCTCAATTTCAAGAATTTGCTGGATTTGGTTATAGTTATCGGGCTTTTCAGTAATCTTAGGCTTTGGCACACCCATTTCTTCACAGGTGCGTTCCAACAGTTGCAGCTCGGCCCCTTGGAAGCGCTTATCCATGTAGGGAATACCAATGGCAGGTACGGTCATGCCACAACGGATGAGGAACCGAGCCATAGCGATTTCTAGCAGGTTGTCACCCATGAAGTAAACCGACTTGCCCCGGATCAAACTGACGTAATCTTCCACAGATTCCCAAATCTGGGCTTCGCGCTCGGCAAGACCTTGGGGTTCAACGCCTAGGACTGAGCAGATCTTTTCGACCCAGGCCCGGGTACCGTCGGGACCAATG
Organism: Leptothoe sp. PORK10 BA2; assembly: GCF_034932105.1. Taxonomy (NCBI): domain Bacteria; kingdom Bacillati; phylum Cyanobacteriota; class Cyanophyceae; order Nodosilineales; family Cymatolegaceae; genus Leptothoe; species Leptothoe sp. PORK10 BA2. Next base: position 69,336 of record NZ_JAYGIG010000122.1, read on the forward strand.
GGGAAGGGTGCGCCGATCACTTTTGCCTTTTTCCGGCGCATTAATGTGGAGGCGGTGCGGGACAAGAAGGGATTCACACCAGAAGCGAAATAGCCTTCTTTAATTACGGGCAGTTCAGTATATCGGTTCTCGGGCAGCCAGCCAGAGACCTTAATTCCTTGCTTTTTCAGCTCCAAATTGAGCTGGGTGACCACTGGGTTTGGTACGGAGCCAAAGAGGATCAGCGGTGTGTGGTCGTGGTACTCAGAAACAGCGGCATCGGGGGCCTCGGCTTCAGGCTTGCGGCCGATGCTCAGTAGCTTGGTGAGGCTGTTACGATCTTTCTTCTCGGGTTCGACTATGGCTTTAGCGGCAGGCTCTTCCGTGGGGCAGCGCTGGGCCATGGCGGCAAGGACGGTATCTTCGCCTTGGGTAAAGGCATAGTCAAGGCCGTTGGCCCGAGCAACGACGATGGGTACTCCGATTTCTTCTTCTAGCACCGGGGCGATGCCTTCGAGGTCGGTTTTAATGATTTCGGTGGTGCAGGTGCCGATCCAGACGATTACGCTGGGGTTGCGATCGCGTTTAATCTGCAAACACAACCGCTTCAGCTCTTCATAGTCATTCAGCTTGGCGGAGATATCCCCCTCCTCCAGCTCAGCCATAGCGTAGCGAGGCTCAGCAAAAATCATCACCCCCATAGCATTTTGTAAGAAATAACCACAGGTTTTAGTCCCAATTACCAAAAAGAAACTATCTTCAATCTTTTGGTACAGCCAAGCTACACAGCTAATGGGGCAAAACGTATGGTAATTGCCCGTGTCGCAATCAAACTCAAGGGATGGAGTATTGGCAGTTGTTGTCATCGTGATTAGAGTCCTTAGAACAGTATCGACACTTGCCGAAAGAGGCTACAGAAAAGCAGTCGTAGCCACACCTCCAGCAATCGTTCGCCGGGCAATCATCCGATGGGTTGTGGTACTTACTCTACAGACCTTCCAGACCTTCCAGCAGGGGCGTATTATCGTCCCCAGACGAAGCATCTAAAGTAGGTCCAACGCCACCCTTGCCATCCAAAGCCATCTCTGGATCAAAGTTCAGCCCAAGCACTTCAACCAGGGCATCCTCATCGGAGTTGAGCTTATAGAACGGCACCATCAGATTAGATAGCTTCGGCTCTATGGCATTAATCACACCCAAGACCAGCAGTGAAGAAGGACGACGACCCCCGTCAGGCGTTCTGACAGAAACGTTGTTCATCTGCAACTCTAACCAAGCACGATTGTCTTGCACATAGTTCAACCACTTATCACGGATGGAGGTGGTGAAATTCTCAAAAAAGGCCATATCTTGAGACTGTTTCTAAAAATGAATAGGCACGCAGCAATTTAGCACCTCAGCGTCAGAATGGCCAGTCTTTTAAGAAACTCACTGCGAATAAACGACCAGCAACCGATCAGATTAACCGGGAAATCGTCACCCAATCATGGGCTAGACCATCATTAGGTCCATTTCATTTTCCTTAGCAGCCGGGGCTTCGGGTGGGTTGAGGTAGAAGTCCGAAAGCAAGGCGAACAGCTCACGATCACTGGAATCCGTAGGGATCACACCCTCAGGCTGGGCAATGAGCTGATCGGCAATATTCAGATAGTACTGGCATACTGGCTCCAAGGATGGATCGGTCTCAGCCATCTCAAACATGGTTTTGCCTTTTACCCGAGAAACCCGAATATCCTCGATCAGAGGCAAAATTTCCAGCACCGGCATGGGTACTGCTTCAATGTACTTATCGATCAGGTCCCGCTTAGAGGTGCGGTTACCAATCAGCCCAGCCAGCTTCAGGGGGTGGGTACGGGCTTTCTCCCGCACCGATGCCGCAATCCGGTTAGCGGCAAACAGGGCATCAAAGCCATTGTCAGTGACAATCATGCAGTAGTCAGAATAGTTCAGCGGCGCGGCAAAACCACCACAAACCACGTCACCTAAGACGTCAAACAGAATGACATCGTATTCATCAAAAGCATTGAGCTCTTTCAGTAGCTTGACGGTTTCACCAACCACATAGCCACCGCAACCAGCTCCCGCCGGAGGGCCACCCGCTTCTACGCAGCTGACACCGCCATAGCCCTGATAAATCACATCTTCAGGCCAGATATCTTCGTAGTGATAATCCCGCTCCTGTAGCGTGTCAATAATAGTGGGAATTAAGAACCCTGTGAGGGTAAACGTACTATCGTGCTTGGGATCACAGCCGATTTGCAGCACTTTTTTGCCGCGATTGGCTAGTGCGACAGAGATGTTGCAACTAGTGGTGGATTTGCCAATGCCGCCTTTTCCGTAGACCGAGAGTTTCACGCTCGTTGTCTCCTTTTGGTGGGTGGTCTCTGGATAGTGAGTTCCAGGAACCATGTCTGTGGCTCATTGTGGTGAACAATTGAAATATTGGATAGGGGGAATAAAAATGAATAGCTGAGTAAATCAGAGTTTGAAGCCCCTAAAATATGAAAAAACAGATTAAAGGGCTTTTATTCTAAAAAATGGCCTGCTGAATCCTTAAATCAGTTTTTACTAACCGAATATATAAAATGTGGAACAAAAAGCAAAAAACTATATCCTTCGCGAATCTATTGGCAGTAAAAGGTTTCACCTTCTGCTTAAAGACTTAATGTTTATCTTTGCGGGGATCACTAAGGTTTCCATCCTGGGTTTGCCGATGGTGCATTAGGGATAAAGCAGAACCATCCCCAGGCCATGCCCCCAATCCATTCCTCACCTAAAGCCGTGCCTATCAGGGGGAGTGAGCCCCAAGTATTGCTCCAGAAGCCTGAGGGCCTAGGGCGCTTTACCCGATTGACCCACACCAGACATCGGTTTATATAGGGCACCTTGAGGCGATTTCCTGGGCCAGCTCCGACAGTTGGGGCTCAGATTATTGTTAAGAATGTTTTAGTTGAAGGAAATTAAAACAAAGTGCTACGGGTTTGTATCGTCTTTTAAACTTTTGTTTTCAGAATCGGTGGGAAACCCGGTGAAGTCGTCACGGGCTGTAGCAAAATTTTCAGGGATAAAGAAGCTGCTACTGACGGATAGGTCGTCATCCCATTTGGGTTTGGTGATGTCGGTCAGGGGCTGATACTTGGTTTTAAATTCGGTAATCGCCTGGTTCAGCTGCTCAGCCGTTTCCTGCTCAGATTTAGTGGCCCTGGAGGATAGGGTTTGGAACTGTAGTTTAAAGAAAAGCGCCTTTGACAGGTCGTTTAGGCCCTCTTGGGTGTTGAGTTCGGGGGCAAGGGTTACCCTACTGTTGGCCAATGCGGTTCGGATCATTTCAGGATTGAGCCGTTGAACCGTTTTCTGTAGGGTTTGGACAGCCAAAGGGATGAGGGCGGCTTCTAGCCCATCGGTACGTATTATTTTGTGGTACTGAACTAGGCGTGCTAATAGCGGCACTATGCGCTTAGGGATCTGCTCGCCTAGGGTAGGTATGGGTTTGGATAGCCGATTGCTGAAGGTTTGCAGGGCAAGGTAAAGTAGCTGCTTACTTTCAGGGAAGCTGAGCTTTGATTGCTCGTTGTGTAGCAGGGCAACGGCAGCTTGTGCCATTTCGACAAATTCTGTTGCGGGTAGTTTTGGTGATACTTGTTGTAAATAGGTGCTAATGAGTAGGATTAGGGTCTCTTCTGTTTCTATCAGGCGGTCTCTGGCTTTTTGAATCGTGCTTTTAAGTACTGTCTGTTTTGCTGTTTCTAGCAATGTGTCTGGATGTTTGAGCAGTTGATAATAGCTGGCTACCTGGTGGATGAGGTCGTCAAGATCGTCGTCTTTCAGGTCCATTGCTGCTGCTAATGCTCCAATGGTGGCCTGTAGTTCTAGCTCGGTTTTGGGTTTGCCAAAGGTCTGTTGAAAGAGGGCAAGTGCTGCTAAGAGTCTAGGGGAATTGGGATTGGATGCAAGCGACTGGGTTGCCATGGGACCTACTATTTTGATGACGGAAAACAGGTCGAAACTGAATAAATCTGCCACCATGTCCTTCGGATGTGGCCATTACCCTTATTTTATGTAACTTTTATGTAATTCGGAGCATTTGAGGATATGGCAGACCCTTGAAGGTACATTGTGGGTAGGAATAGCTGAAACTCTTGATTTCCAAGGGAAAAATATCTAAAATTGGCACTCAACCGGCAAAATGTGCGAGGGATGATTATGCTAAAACTTTCTACCTAATCATCCATAGGAGCGGATTAGGCTGACGTCTTTCCACCTAATCACCTATATGGGGATCTGAGGCAGAAATATTTCCAACTAATCATCCGTATGGGGTAGATAGGTGGAAACTTTCCCTCTAAGTAATAGTTATGCGACTTGGCACTACTTGTCGAGAAATGCTAAAAGGGAAATCATGGGATTTTCCAGGAAACTCGATTTGAAATTATAGAGCATGCCTATCAAAGAGCTATTGCACAAAGTTCTTCTTGAATATCCAGAAGTTAGTAAGGAGGGATTTAAGGGTCACCAGTTCTCCAGTTTCTTTAGGAAAGAGATCTCAAGTCTCATCAAAGAATCTTTAGATTTATCCGATATTTATAGCGTCAAAGCCTCTACAGGAAATGGCGCATGGGCCAAAGTTCCTTGGATAGCAATATTTAACAAATTAGTAACTGAATCTGTGACTTCGGGCTTTTACTGTGTTTACCTGTTTCGAGTGGATTGTTCTGGAGTCTACCTTTCTTTGAATCAGGGGATTGCAGCTAAACGAGATCAATATGGGCTTGGTGTGTCAAGAGATATGATTAGAAAGCAAGCAAAGCTTTATCGAGAGATTCTTACAAACGATTCAATCGAAGATTTCTCAGACCCTCTAGATTTAAAGCTAGATGCTATTCCAAAAGAGACAACCTCTAGGAGACTAGGTTTGGCATACGAAGCAGGAAATGTTGTATCAAAGTTATATTCAAAAGGGAACATTCCTGACGATTCAACTTTGGTTGACGATATCACGAAACTGCTTGATATTTACTTTTCTCTTTTTCAAAAGATTGACCTAGAGGAAAACCGTGAAATATCTGATGATAAGGAAGATGAATGGTTTGAGCTGGACAGTGCGAAGTTTCTGTTGAGTGATTAGGCGGCAGAAGCCATCTGTTGCTGGGGTTCCGGAGGCCTGATTCTGGCAGCGAGTAATTTAGGAAGAAGTAGAGTGGGTCTACGTTTGGCTAAAACTATCGGCTGTAGATGCTGAAGCGCCATACGAACAATCTGTTCGCTGGGAAAGCCATGATTTGGCAGGGTTCTAAACCATTGTGGAAAATGAGCCCAAACGACATCAGGTAATTCTAAGGCCAGCACTTGCAGCAGTCCTAAGGCAATGGCGTTGAGATTAACAAATCTCTCGAACGCTTCAATTTTAGTGGCGACGCCAGCCTGGAACTGAGCATCGAAGTCAGCCAGGACAAGATTCTTAGGCCAGCTAGAGGCTCTGGTCATAGCGCGTAGC